>NZ_JAWHOO010000005.1:0-248981 GCF_032586855.1 Pseudomonas syringae group sp. J254-4
GCGGCGGTTCCGGGGCGGGTGGTGTCGGGCTGGTCAGTTCAATGGTCATTTCCGGAACTTGCGGCGCAACTTCAGGCAGGTCTGGCTGGGCAGTTTGCATGTACCACCAGATCACCCCATGGATAAATACCGACGCAGCAATCAACACCATTACTTGTGGCTTGTTAAGGCCACCCGGTCGTGACGTATTGGCGCTGAAAGGAATGCCCTGCCACGCCGTCGAAGTGTCATCGGGCGAAGGAGAGGGAACCGCTTTCATTATTACCGCATCATTCATTAACGCTCCCTCGGGTAGTTAAAGGGCAATAAAAATCCGTTCGAATATTTTTGTGAATATTCGACTGAGGGCGGCTTGCACACTGTTTATATGCAGCGCACCGCGGTGCCTGCGCGCGGCAGGCTTAAACAGGGAAAAGCGGTGTACATCAGGGCGCTGGCATTGCTGATCCTTGCTTCTTATCGTCATGTACGGGGACGTACAGCGATGTTCCTGAATGCTTACATTGCAACCGCTGTGCCAGAAAGCCCACGCAGGGACCGTTGATTCAGAGCGGGTGTCGCATTCATGTAACTATTTATCGAATCCCGATTTCATGGACTTCGAAGGCATTCAAATGAAGGACTCCTTAAACAAAACAGCAGACAAAATCGTACCCTCTGCTGTGCCAGACGCGTTCAAAACTCGTGACCTACTAGTCACTTTCCTGGATGCACCAATACTGTGTAACGAGGATCAACTTGGTGCGTTAGTTACTCAACACTTCATAAAGGGCTGCTCCGTGTGCGTCCGTGTTTATATGATCAGTCACCGCTAAAGAAACAAAAGCCATCGCACAAATGATGGCCAAATGAAACCACTCCAAATAAAGTGTCGGACAATCTTTATATGTGGGTTGCCCGTTAATTAGAAAACAGGGGGTTTATCCTTATTGCGCGCACAGTTCTGCAAGGCCCTGATTAATCGTCAGAACATTCAAGGGCACACGCAAAATGACTTACGTCCAGACGTGCAGGGTCGTCGAAAAACAACAAGCAGATCTGGATAACGCGCAGGCACCGCCCAAGGCAGGCAATGCCTCAAGGGTAGGCAGCCAGCGTAACGGTGGTCTGACACAAGACTGATAGAGCACGGCTAGATTCCTTTCCTGGTGAGGAGAAAGACTTGTGGTCTGCCCTCCTGCACTGTTTGTGGACGCTCTGGCGTCCGTTAACTGCACTTTGGTGCGTGTAGGCACCCCTTGAATGCAGCGTGCACCAATGGTTTATGGCACGACCGTTCCACTTGAAAGAACTGTGCCAATTTGTGTCTTTTTGTATCTGAAGGGGTACATTTTCATGTAATCGACGCTAAAGGCCCCCGCCGGGTGATGTTCGGGGCCTTGACTTGAAGACATGGGAGAAGATGAAAGCCAGCGATGGCTGGCTCTGGGGAAGGGCATTACTTTTCAGAGCGTCAGGGACCGCTTCGATACTCAGAGCTGCTCCAGCGCTTGTATCCGGATCTTGAACCCGTTGGGTGCGAGGATTTTCTGCCAGCCGACGTATCTGAATTGGGCGTCGGGGTTGATCCAGTCACCGCTGTTCACGCCGCGGGTTCCTCTGATCGCGAATCTTTTTACTGACCCACATGGGCCATTGAATCTGGGGTCAGTCGTATAAATGACGTACGGCTCCACGTACTGCGTGGCCCGCAGATACTTTCCGCATTGCTGGTCAACGTTAATCAGTGTTGACTTCAGCTCAGCGTCACCGACCATGTCGTCATACATTTTCAGAAACGTGATATTGCCTACGTCCTTGAACCCCAACGATCTCGCCTGTTTGTATTCAGGTAAATTCTGGTGAGCGATCAAGTCGGCTTTCTTTTGCTTCTTGTCTTCAATGGCCTGAGCGGCCGCCAGAGTAGCTTCGGCCTGCTTGCGCAACTTACCCGCTTTAGAGTAAGTGGCATTGCATCGCGCAAGCTCCTCTGCGCTCACACCCATTTCGCTGGGGGTGTAGTTGTCAGCGCTGAGGGAGTAGGAAGTAATAGTGAGCGAGTTGATCACTTCTTTTGGGTCCAGCGGGCCTTGTTGAGCCTCCAGAGAATCCACTTGCTCTTGCGTTTTGTTGCAGTGCTCCATGTAGAGGGTGTAGGGAGAGTAGGCGTCATTTTTGTCGGAGTCGGTATACATCTTGGCAAAAACCAGGGGGCTGATGGCGGTCGTCACAAACGCCAGGAAAATACACCTGATTGGAAGAGCAAAGGTCATGACTTATTCCTTTAGGGTTAAAACCTGATCCGTGAGCATCACTTGGCAGCCGCCGGGTTGTGCCATTATAACGACATCGCTCTGTTGTTGCTTTTTCTGATCTCGAAAATACTGGTCACCAGAACGCAGCAGGTGCGCTGAGCGCCTTGCTGAACACCTCAATGGCACGCTCGACGTCTGCCTGCGTGGTGTAGCGGCCAAGGCTGACACGCACGCTGGCCAGGGCCTTGGCTGAATCCATACCCAGAGCGAGCAGCACATGCGAAGGTGCATTGCTGGCCGAGTTGCACGCGGACGTAGAAGACAACGCCAGGCTGTGGGATAGCTGCGAGCTGGTGAAGCCACTGCGGGTGATGCACAGGTTCAGGGTGTGCGGGATGCGTTGTTGCGGACAGCCGTTGAGCTGCACATCCGGCAGGCTCAACAAGCCTTCGCGCAGGTGGCGACTCAGCTCTTCGATACGGCGGTTTTCAGTTTCGGCCTGGCTGATCGCCAACGCAAAGGCTGTACCCATGCCGACGATCTGATGGGTTGCCAATGTGCCCGACCGAAAGCCGCCTTCATGTCCGCCGCCGTGGATCTGCGCTTTCAGCAACGAATGCGCGCGTGGGCCCACGTACAGCGCGCCAATACCCTTGGGGCCGTAGGCCTTGTGCGCCGAGAACGACATAAGGTCGACGGCCAGACTCGCCAGATCGACCTTCACCTTGCCGACGCCCTGCGCAGCGTCCACATGAAACAGCGCGCCGTGCTCGCGCACCAAGGCGCCAATGCTGGCGATATCGGTCAGCGTACCCAACTCGTTATTCACCAGCATCAGCGATACCAGCAGCGTGTCTTCGCGCAATGCAGCCTGAACCGCCTGGGGCTGGATCAGGCCCTGGGCGTCCGGTTTCAGCCAGGTGACGGGAAAGCCCTGACGCTCCAGCGTGCTGGCGGTATCGAGCACTGCTTTGTGTTCCAGCACGCTGGTGATGATATGCCGGCGTTGCGCGCTGCTGTCGTGAGCAATGCCCTTGATCGCCAGGTTGTTGGACTCCGTGGCACCGGAGGTCCAGACGATGGTGTCGGCAGACGCACCCACCGCATCGGCCACCTGACGCCGAGCCTGCTCTACAGCCTGCCGCGCAACCTGCCCGTAACCGTGCCCGCTGGATGCCGGATTACCGAAATGACCTTCGCGGCCCATACAGGCAACCATGGCTTCAATCACCTGTTCATCGACAGGCGTGGTAGCGGCGTAATCCAGGTAGAGCGCAGAGGTGGTCATGGGCAATTCACTTGGTAATCGAGTCAGAATCAAGGGCTGGCATTACCAGACCGACTGCTTGAAAGATTACTGATCCGCACGCGAAATTTTTTTGATATTTGCACGTATACCAGCAGCCAAAGCGAAAAATTATTCGCTTTGGTTTGGATTTTTACGATTAAAAATTCTAGGATGCTGCTTCAGGCGCAGAATCGCAGTCATACACCATCGTTCCTCACGCTCCGCGTGGGAATGCAGTTCTGGACGCTCCGCGTCCAATCCGGGATGCAAGGGGCTGCACCGTTGGGTGACGCAGAGCGTCACGAAATGCATGCCAACGCGGAGCATTGGCACGATAGTCATGCTGTGTGAGGCGCAGAATTGGAGTCAGACACCCATCGTTCCTCACGATAAGTGTAGAGCGACTAACGCAGGAAACCGCTAATGGACAAATTCGACCGGGCAATTCTCGACATTCTGCAAACCGACTGCACCCGCTCGGTGGCGGACATCGCCGAGCGTATTGGCCTGGGCAGCACAGCGTGCTGGCGACGCATTCAGAAGCTGGAAGAAGCCGGCATCATCGACCGCCGGGTAGCCCTGCTCAACCCGCAACGTCTGAACGTGTCGGTCAGCGTATTTGCAGCCATCCGCACCAACCAGCACAACGCCGCCTGGCTCGAACAGTTCCACGCCGCCGTCGGCGAACTGCCTGAAGTGGTCGAGTGCTACCGCATGGCAGGCGACACCGACTACATGCTGCGCATTGTCGTGGCTGACATCGCAGGATACGACGCGGTGTACAAACAACTGATCAGCATCCCCGGGATCAGCGACGTAAGCTCCAGCTTCGCCATGGAACAGATCAAGTTCACCACCGGCCTGCCGCTGCAATATGCGTCGTTTGGCGGGTAAAGCCCGCCACGCTCATCGATTGAATCGAACCCTCAGCCCAATGCCACGTCCACTTTCTTTGGCAAACGAAAAAGGTGGCTGACATGACAACCGATCACATACTCACAAACAGCGTGCCCAAAGAAGACCCCGCCAGCCCGGAACTCGGCCAATACGACCGCGAAGCGGACCCGGTCCTCGCCATGAACTCAAACAAGCCCGGCGTCGGTTCTGCCAGAGGCGATGAGGTCAAGAAACGCACGGAAGGCGACGAGGCTTACGAAGACGATGAGCCGGAAGTCTATTCGGATGACCCGGATATCGTGGCAGATGAAGGTGGTGGTGTTTCGCCGGGTTAAGGAAGTACAAACCTGGCGTTGAGGTGGTGTAACAGCTCAAACGTGTTCATGTAAGGGACGTTGAGCTGCTCACACAGGTTGGGGATGATGAACTTTCGCTTTGCGTCCAGATTACGCACCTCATGCGTAACTACGGTTGCTCCGGATGTCAGCGCCTTGGCAATCAGCCATGGATCGGCCCCCTTTAGAAACTCCTCCATTGCTCCCGTCTTCATGCCTTGCGCTTGTGCTACCAACGTAGCGACTTTCACGAATTCGGCCTGAGTCTTTTGATCCGAAATGCTTTGGAAAAAAGCCGAATTATTTTTTGCCCAGTCAGCCAGTTCATCATGGCCTTTGGTAAGTTCGTCTTTAACAGGACCGATACTGGCCAAGAAAAATGTCTGGTTTTGGAGCAGCAACCACTGCCAATAAGCCGGACAAATCGTCATGCCGTAATAGCGATTCTTGGCTTCAATCAGGGTGTTGGAGTCCATCAGAAACATCACCGGGCCAGTGTCTCCGCCAGCGTTCTTAACTTGGCTGGCTGTACACCGAGCAGACTACCAGCCTCACGCAACAGCATCCGCCCATTCAGGGTTTCGGTCAGTACAGCCTTACTCAGCCGCGTACTGTTTTTGGCCGTTGCATTGCGGTAGTAATCCCCGGCACCGCCTTTCTCGTCCCGGAATGCCTTTAGGACCTTCTGGTAATACACGCCGTACTGCTCTTGCGTAACGTAGCCCAGGTCCATCGCGCGTCGGCCAATAACAAGCTTGCTGACATGAAACCTCGTAGCGAGAGGGGCCAGATTACTTTCCCATTCAATACCAGCGTTCCATACAGCTCGAAAAAGCTCTTCGGGTACAAGAAACTCACCCGCCACGGCGTTGCAGAATCGCTCTTCCTCTCGACCATTTGCAGTACCCGCGTCAGAAACGCCGCTGCTGCCAATCCAGAGATGAGCGAGTTCGTGCATTAACGTAAATAGGCGAGCTGTCGGAGCATCCGAACTGTTGATAAACACCACTGGAGCCAGCGAATTACTGATGGCGAAGCCTCGAAACTCACTGACCTCCAGTTTGCGATGGGTATTGCCCAGCGCGATACCACTGCGCATGACAAGCACACCAGCCACTTCAGCAGCATCAATCAGCGCGCGGCTGTATTTATCGTAATCAAGGCGGGACTTTTCCGGATCGACACCGAGAGTTTGCCGAATATCACTCACAACCGTCTTCACCGGCGTCCGGCTGTCGAAGCGACCGACGAACGGAAGAGGCTGGTGCTCTTGTACGTGAAGGTATTCCAGATACCAGTCCTGTTTGCGAATTGCGTCTTTTACTGTGTCCACAAGCTCCAGACTTGGCCGCAAGGGTGCCGAGTTACCGACTGTGCGCAGGTCTGGTAGCGGCAGCTGTTCGACAGGAGGCTGAGGCAAGAACAAAAACCCAAAGGGAACATGCGCAACGCTCGCCCACTTCTGGGCTTGCAAAAAGGTTGGTCTCGCCTTTCCTGCTTCCCACTCCTTGATACGCTCAGGTTTCACAGGCAGCTTTCTGGCGACCTGGGCGGCAGACAGGCCTGCCCGCTCGCGGGACCACGTGAGGATGCTTGGGTTAACGAACGCGGCTTGGCTCATGGCAAATTTGGAATATCAGAGAGGAGTGTGTCGGGCCAGTGCAAGCGCGGGCTACTGTGCATTGCCTTTTCCTTGGCTATGACGAGCACCGCAGAATACAGCGCGTGCACGTACACTATGGGCTCGCAACGCTACGGTCAATGACGGCAGCGAGTGAGATGGGGATGATGAACCCGATTTTCGCGGGCATGTAGGTAAATAATTACCTCATTTGCCACGCCAGCCGATCATTCAAGGGCGAGAAGCAATCTCGTCCAGATGATTCAGCAGATCCAGCGGATCTTCATAGACCCTCAAGGCACCTGCGCGCTCAAGCTCGCCTATGTCATAGCCACCCGACAGCAGGCCGACGCCGGTTGCCTTGCAGCGACGTGCCGCCAGCATGTCCCAGATCGCATCGCCAATCACCAGACACTCGTCAATCGGAGCGTTTATCTTCTTTGCAGCCGCCAGAAACAGGTCGGGGTCAGGCTTGCCATAGCTCACGTCATCGCGCGTAACAATGTTGATCTTTTTGATGTCCAGTTTCAGCGCTTTCAGGTTGATCGTCGCCGTATCAATCCCGCCGCTGGTGGCGATGCACCACTTGAGGTTTTCCTTGTCGAGCGTCTCCAGCAACTCGACGGCGCCGGGCAATGCGATGATCTGTCCTTGCAGCCGCTCGTAAGCCTGAGCATGTTTCTCGCTGAGCCGTTCGGCTTGTTCTTCGCTGATGTTCAAGCCGGTTTCACGCGACAGTGATTTCAACATCAGTCCGCCGCTCATGCCGATCTTGCGGTGAATACGCCACATCGCAAGCGGGATTTCTTCTGCGTCCAGTGCTTCTTTCCAAGCGGCAACGTTTTGATAAACACTGTCGGTCAGCGTGCCGTCCAGGTCGAAGATGAAGGAGGTTTGGGGTCTCATAGGGTTACTCTTTTTGAATGCGGATTGACCATCTGGCGAGGTCCGGAGCGCTGTGGTCGACACCTGATCGGCGGTATCGGGATGTGGCGTTCATCAATGAAGCGAGGGCTGTACCGGGGCTTCGAACACGGAATTGCCAGATGGAGGGAAAGGGCGGGTTTTTGAGGTCACACCCTTTCGAGTGTGCGTGGGAGTGGCGGTTCGATCTTTCGCGCGGGGGGCAGCTTGGTAGCAGAAAATCCTTATGGCTTTTCAGCCGCGTTGAAGACTCTCCAGCCGCGTTAACGCTTTAAGTAATCTTTCACCAGCGCCTATCCGCGCCGCCTCAGCATGGATAACCGGGTTATAAACAATCATCGACAGAACGCCCACAGGCACGCTGCTTTTTACAATTCGTTTAATTACGTTACCCAACAGGCGGCTTAAACTCGTGCGTTTGCCATGCAAGGGAAGCAAACGATGAGCATCAACCAGCTGCGTAAAGATGTAGAAGAACACTTTCAGCGGTTTGAGCGGGCACCTTTCAAAGAGGCTTGGCGTCGGCGTGATGCCCGTATCTGTCTGATCTGGATGGCTGCGTTGATATTGGCATTTTCAGGTGCGCTGATATTTTTACCTGCGCCGACCCTGACTGACTACGTTCCCGCGTTGCTGCCAGTCCTGCTGACTTCCCTGATATGCACAGTACATCTGGGAGAGGTGTACGCGCGGATCAGAGCAGAGCGGATGGGCGCCGCTTCAATTACTACGCCCTCCGAAAGGTTAAAGCTGAAACAGGACTGGCTATGCACACGCTATAACTGCGGACCCGGCGAGCTTGTCGATAAAGCGAGGGCGCTTAGACATCTGTGGGAGGAGCGTCAGGAGCTCAAGCAACTGGCCAGTCACGACACAATGGGGCCACGTATTGCTGCGTTCTTCCGGCTACCTGACCCTGGCAGATTCATTGCAGCACTCTTCACTATCGCCGCGATCTTTACAACGATGGTGACCTTGGGCAGCAGCATCGACGCCATCTTCGAAGCCTTGCAAGACTGGCGAACGATAGGTGCCACTGTTTTGATTGTCACTTTCCTGTGTGGCGAAATCATACTGCTCTGGATCATGGTCACCAGCATGGTCCGCGAGGTGGGCCCTTCTATACTTGAGCAGATCGGGCTGCTGCCGATGAGTAGCCGTCGGGTGTATCGGTATTTGCTTGCCGTCCATGATGCGAGTGAGCCTGTTATGACCATTCGCAGAGATGTGCCTGGAGTGCTGAAGCTGATTTCGGTGTTTTTTATGCCGGTTGGCGAGGTGTGGGCGAAGGTGCGTGCTCGCTTTATGGCCGGTTCGGCAACCGGGGCCTGAATGAGATGTTGAGGTGACTATCGTGCCAATGCTCCGCGTTGGCATGCAGTTCGTGACGCTCTGCGTCACACATCTACAGTCTGGCAACGCAGCCCAAGGACCCTACAGAATCGCGTGTAATCAGCGTGATTACTGGTGAGTGTCCGCATTCTCAGCTGGATAAAACTCACCCTTGCTTCCCATCCTTTCCAGCCGCTCACGAACGAGCGCCTCGACGCTGGCCACTGCAGCCCGGTCGTCAGGGTTGACCAGTTGCAAGTGCAGGCGACTATTGTTCTGATCGTGGGTACCCTCGCTGAGCATGTCGTGTGTGACGACTTGTTCGCCACGCCACAGACATAGCTGAGTATGGGTATCACCAAGCCATATCTCTTTAACTGATCTGAGGTCAGTTTTAGCCAGTTGGTCCACGGTGATTGTCTTTTCCATTGCGCTGTACCTTTTCAGTGAGTCGATAGAGGTCTGACGTACTGGCGCAGCGGGTCGTTCCCGACATCGTCAGCTCGACCGCGCGAACGGTGATTAGCCGATGCTCCAGATCAACCCCGGTCAATCAACCGTTGCATGGCGCAAGGCTTATTTCTTCAGCCAACTCTCGACGACATCAGCACCGTGCTCTGCTTTCCACTCTTTCAAGGCTCTATGATTCCCACCTTTGGTTTCGATCACTTCACCGGTCTTCGGATTCTTGTACACCTTGAGTTCACGCGGCTTGCGCGTGCCCGCAGGTTTATCCGCGACCTGGCGACGCGACGAGTTCTGTGGGTCCAGCAGATTGACGATGTGCTTGAGGCTGAAGCCATAGTGCTCAAGCAGCTTGCGCAGCTTGGTTTCGAACTCGATCTCTTTCTTCAGGCCCTCGTTGCCTTTCATGGTCTCCAGTGCCTGAAGTTGCTCGGCGAGGTGTTTTTCCAGCTGACGGTATTCTGCGAGTTTGGACATGGTATTTTCCTCATAAACAGGTGTGCGTAGTTATTGAGAGAGACAGTGCCCGTTACAAGTTCAGCCTATTTTCCGCAGGTCGGTTGGCCTTTAACAAGTCGGAGTAACGTCATAAGCCGGATTGCCCGGGCTTCCGGTTATTTTCAAAAATGCGGTTTTTCGCGCACAGAATTAACAGCGGTTTTTGCCCATCTGTTCTGCAAGCCAGTGGAAAGTTTTGATTGGCCTATTTCCTGACGCAATAAAACGGCGACTCCATCTATTGACTGCGCGCCAGCGAAAAGCAAGAGCGGAAGGCGAGCGCTTTGACAGCGAACCAGGCCTGGTCGCGTTGAAAATGCAGGAGCAGTGAGCATCAATACCGCTCACTGTTCCTGCCTTGTAGGCGTCCAGGCAACTAAAGGTGGGAAGGGGAGCCCACACGCTAGCTGTTCAGGTGATATCAGCTCGCGAGGTCGACGGCGGTTTGACCCACGAGCGCCACGTCTGCCGTATCGGCAACCACCAGGTCGGCGTTGGTGAGCTCTCGCGTGTAGTCGAACCCTGCTAGCGTGACCTGGAACGCATGCCCATCGGCGCCTGGCTCGCTACTGCGCAGGTAGGTACGGTCGGTGTTTTCATCGTAGGTCATGCTCAAGGTGCCGTCGCGGCCGTTGCCAAAACCGGTTACGCCGAGCGCAGAGACGTCGAGCTTGTCCTGGCCCCAGATGAAATCAGTGATCAGATCGCTGCTGCCCGCATGGCTGTCGGCGCTGCTAGTGAATACGAAACGGTCGTTGCCTGTGCCGCCGGTGAGCTTGTCCGCGCCCAACCCACCGGTCAGCACATCATCACCGGCGTTACCCTCGAGGGTGTCGTTTCCGGCGCCACCGACGAGGGTATCGTTGCCCCAGTAACCATAAAGGATGTCGGACTTGTCACCACCTACCAGACTCACCGAGGTGATCGGCTGCGGAGTGGTCACAACCGTCGCATCACTGGGCGGGGCGAACAGCACAGTGCTGGCGTTGAGTTCATTGACATGGTTGCCACTGAGCAGAATTTCAAAGCGGTTACCGTTGACATCAGCCTCTAGTGATTTAAGCGCGGTGGCATCGCCGGCCAGGTTGAGGACCACCTTCAGCGTACCGTTGTAGCCGTTACCCAGCCCGGTGAAGCCCAAGGCGGACACGTCGATCATGTCATGGCCGTTGCCACTGAAGTCGGTGATCAGGTCGCGGCTGCTATAGCTGCCACTGGCATCGTTGCGGTAGCTGTCGCTGAGCCGGGTATACACGAAGCTGTCGGCACCCGCGCCGCCGCTCAGAGTGTCGCCGCCGGAGCCACCGAACAGCCGATCATTGCCCGCACCCGCTTGGACGTTGTCGCGGCCAGCGCCGGCTTTCAGGGATTCGCTGGCGTCTGTGCCTTCGAGCAGATCGTTGTGCGAAGTGCCGTTGATCAGCGGCTGGAAGTTGGCATCGGTAATAAGGCCGCTATTGGCCAGGAACTGCGCGGCAAAATGTTTGCCATTACCGTCTCGCTCGTAGCTTTCCAAAAAGTAAATGCCGCGCAGAGGCTCGCTACGGATGTGCAAGGTATCGCCATAGCCATCACCTAAATGGCTATAGCCAAGGGCCGACACGTCGAGGGTATCGTGGGCGGGGTCAAAATGGCTGATGGAATCGGTGTGCTCGCCTCCGCTATTGATATAGCTGTCGCCGATGCGGTCGAAGCGGAATACATCATTACCGGCGCCGCCGTCCATACCGTCGTATCCGGCACTGGAGACCATCACATCGTTGCCACCCCCGCTGACTAGCTGGTCGTTGCCGCTCCCACCCATCAGCAGTTCATTAGCCAGCCCACCACGTATGTAGTCGTTGCCAGGAGTGCCCTGCACGATGAGTTCGACCGGGTTATTGCTGACCTGGCTACTGGCGCTTTTGACCTGCAAATTCCCAAGCGCCGCAGGGTTGGTGGCGTCCTTGATGTCGAATACCTGGGTCATGCCGTGCTCCTTACTTGCAGTTGGTCCACTGGGAGTGGGGTATGACGCCAGTAATGCCGTCTCGTTGATAGCAGTGGGCCTTATCCGACGAAGGGGTTATAAGCGGCGGGGACTTTCCGACCAAAACAGCCCGTTAGTGAGGACGGATAGCGACCTCATTCTCACAAGTGAAACAAGTCACCAGACAATCGGCTTATCGTCCCAGGCCCAAAAGGTCCCGCTGTCGGCCGGTCCATGTGCGCCTATCACTTCAATAATGCGATCCGCCGAGAACGCCGGTTCGAACAGCTGGCCTTCGGGTACGTTCGCCTGGAATGGCTGAGACAGCTCCGTGTCCGTCGTGCCTGGGTGTATTGCCAGGACAGTAGAGGCCGGGTTAAGGCGTTTCAATTCGATACTGGCCGTGTGCAGCAACTGGTTCAGCGCTGCTTTGCTGGCTCTGTAGCTGTACCAGCCACCCAGTCGGTTATCGCCAATGGAGCCAACCCTCGCGGAGAGCGCCGCGAAGGTAGAAGGTTGTTTGCGCAGTAGTGGGAGTAGGTGTTTGAGCAGCAGGATCGGTGCAAAGGTGTTGGTCGCGAAACTGGCTTGCAGGCTCGCAAGTGTCAGTTGTGCCAGGCCCTTTTCTGCTTTTGCGCCGTCCTGATGAAGAATGCCGAGCGTACTGATGACGAGGTGCAGATGCTCACATCCATCAAGCGTCTCGCTCACGAGTGCCTCAAGGGATTGCTCATCACGCGCGTCGCAGTCGACTCGTTTGATGCGTTGGCCATATTGCTCTGCAAGCGTTGCCAGCTCTGTGGAAGTGCTGGCTTGTCGCGCGACCGCCCATACCTGAGCCACATCATCGCGAGCAAGCAACGCCGCGCACAGTGCCAAGCCAATACCTCGGCTGGCCCCGCATATCAGCACGTTAGCCTCGCTGTTCAGTTCGGGTATCAAACTCATAAGGCACCTTGAGGAGCATGGTTGAAGTGTTTTTGACTTCGGGGCAAGACATTGCGTTCAGGCGGACAGTTGCTTACCAATACGGAGCTCAACGAAAGGGGGCTTATGCAATCTTGCGGATAAGTTGAGTGCTCGTTTAAACAGCTTTCGCCATGCAGCCGAGTTCGAAGCGTTTCTATTCGGCCTGCGGTGAATGGCCGAAGCGTTCTGCGGCAGTTGCCAGACTGCCGCCGCAGATGAGTTCGACGAAGGCGGGGGCTTTTAAATCAATCCATGAGTTGGGTATCAGACCCGACAGATCAAGCGTTCGCCAGCGCAGCATGGGTCTTCAATTCTTCATTGATGAAAGCAGCAATCATCGCACGATAGACCTGCTCCACTACCTCGGGCGAAGCGCCGGTCTCGCTTGCCATCGCTCGCACCTTTGCAATGACCTGTTCCACCCGGTTGGGCGCGCGGACGTCATCGGTTGTCTTCTTGAAAGCGGCAGCCTGGTTGACCAGTTTGCCCCGCTTGGCCAGCAGGGCGACAACGTCGCGGTCGATATTGTCGATGTGCGTGCGGACTTCTTCGATTGTGCTGTACATGACTTCCATGTGGGGATCTCCGAGAGGACAGGGTTGGGTTGGATTGGATTGTGTTGCGAATGGGACGTTAACGGGCTGCGGTGGCAGGTGTCTACTCGGTTGCACGACTTTTTTGTGTGCGGCACTGCAAGCTGTGATGGTGATGTTATGCGACGTTTTTCGCGAGCCGGCTTACCAAGGCAACGGTATTGGTCGGCGGATATTTTGGGGCCTGCACATTAGGTACGTAGACAGCTCGTAACGTGCAATCAGACCAGGCACACCCTAGGCTGGTAATCTGAGAGAGAATTCGGCTAATATTTTCTTTTTGATATGTTGAAAAGCAGGGAGCTAAGATTATGTCTTTTGATGCTTTTATGAAAGTTGATGGTGTTGAAGGCGAGTCTCTTGACGATGGACACAAAGGTTGGATAGAGCTGCTTTCTTATCACTACGACGCCATGCAGTCGATCAGTCAGACTGCCAGTTCCAGTGGCGGAGCGACCGCTGGAGGCGTTTCCCTCGGGGATTTTCAGATCAGCAAATATATAGACAGAGCCACCCCGAAATTATTTGAGCTTTGCTGCAGGGGCTCACACATCAAAAATGTGACCATCCGAATCCATAGGGCGGGAACTGAAAAATTCAAGTATCTGGACATAGTGCTTGAAGAGGTGCTGATTGCATTAGTCAGTGGGCAAGGTGCAGAACAGTCTGGCTTTCCCGTTGAAGTTGTGACCTTAAACTACGGTCGAATCAAATTTGAATACTCACAACAGCGACGTGCTGATGGTGGAAGTGCGGGTATCGTTTCTGGTGGTTGGGACAGGACCGCCAACAAGCCATTTGCGTAAGGAAACGCATTATGTCTGATGATGGAAGCTTTCGCGTCATCCTCAATTTTACACAAATGGCAGCGGTACTCTCTCATGAGTCTCTTACGCCTGCTGAAATTATGTCTAACCGTATATTTGGCAGCCTTCGACTTGTCGGCGGCATCATTGAGCTTGCTGGTTCAGGCGTTTTGTGTGCGTTACCTGATCCAACGATGATTTCAAAAGTCGGTTGTGTGGCAATGGGAGTGCATGCATCTGACCAGCTTTCAGCCGCGTCAACGCAGATTGTTACAGGAAAGCAAACCGATTCTTATGCATTTAAAGCAGGGATGACTGCGGCTGAGGCATTGGGGGCGTCTCGAGAAACCGGTCAGGTTATTGGTCTAGCTACTGAGTTCGTGGTTCCCCTGACTACTGCTTCTATGTACAACGCATTTCGAGTTTCCTCGGTACGCGCTGGTAGAATGACAGTTGATGTTAGTGAAAAGCCAAAAAATGTGCCAAGAAAAGATCCGGGTGGTCATACATGGAAGGATCACTTTCAAAAAGATATTCCCGGATTACAGCAACGCCTGAAAAAGGTAAGATCGGCGACTGTAATGTCTACGTTTGAAAGAGTAGATATTGCAGAGTGGGCGGTGAGCCAAACACTGAAAGCAAATCGCCTCAGAATTCTAATGTATTCCAAAACTCAATTTATTCGTAAGAGCAACCGACTAGTCTTAGATTTCGATGCTCAACAGGAGGTAGGGTGGGGCATATACCGTTCAGCGCCAAATACCCCCGTAACCATGACAAGGTTGAGGGTAATTATAGAGTTTGTTGAGTTTAATCACATGCCCAGATACATCCTTACTGCCTTTCCAATTCCTTGAGGTTTTTGCAATGCGCGGATATATGGAGTTGATAAGCTTTATGAAGGCGTTGAGTGATGGATTGCTCGATTATCTGCCTGAAGATCAAAGAGCTGGACAGCTTACCGTCGAAGAGGTAATCGGGCAATGGATGTCAAGCAAATCTTATTACTCTAGTCTCTCACTGCGAAAAGATATAGTTACTTATATAAGACTCCAGAAGTCCGGCGATTTTTCAGTTGATGAGATACTGTCATGGTATGACCTTTGCTTCATCCCTGAAAGATTTGGTGTTGAAGAGCATGTTTTTTTTAGCGGAATACTCAAGTCAATAGACTCGCATATTGAAAAGAAAAAGAAATCTTTTTTTGCTAAATATTTTAGTTGGGCAGGATGCAAGTAATTGCATATTAGCCCATTAAAAATTGCGTCGATAGAGCAGATGCTGCACGTTGCAGATTATCGTCTTGGTGGCTAATTTTTGATTTCATCAGGCGTCAGCGCCTCCTGAAGGCCCGGATGCAGCAGCCAAGAAGGCCACGAGCAGGAAAATCCCGGGTGTGGTGCTTCTGAAACACCACACTGATGTGCTGCATGCACGAATTCAGCGGAGCAACTATAAGCCCTACCGCCTCGCCAACAACCGCGCCAACACAGCCGTCACCACCACAGCCAGCAAAACGGCAGCCGCGATAGACACAAGCGCGCCCCATTGCAATATGGAATACCTGAGGGTCAGGTAGAAACTCACCACCCCGACAGCGCCAATGGCATTGCCTCGGACTATTGCCGCCAGTTCGTAACGCCCGCCTTGAACGTGGACAAACACTGCAAGCGGCCAGGCGATCACCGGGATCGGCGCCAGCAGCCCACTGACCAACGGCCCGAGCCAGGTGGCACTTGCGGTAATCGCCAGCAGCAGAAGGGTGGCGGTCAGCATTCGCATCGGAATGACCCAGCGCGGCAGTGCCACGTATGACGCTACGTCCGGCGGTGTCTGTTGCGAGGTGGCAACGATGATCAGCGCAACCATCAGCAGCGTGACAATGATCGACAGCGCCAGTAAGCCCGACAGGTTCACCGCAAAGGCCGTTGCGCCATACACAGCCAAGGCCAAGGTGCATCCCGTCACCGCTGAAACGCGTCGAGTGACCAGAAAATAAAACAGATAAGTCACCTGAATCGCCGCCAGCCCGGCCAGTGCGCCGGGAACCGCCATCGACGCGAATTGGGTGCCTTGCTCAAGACTGAGAAACAGCATGACCAGTGCCGAGGTCATCGGCAGACCAGAAAGAAGCCCCGCCACACCAGTGCCCCAGCGCCTGGCCGCCAACGAAATAGCCAGCATGAGCGCGGGGGTAATGAGTAACTTGAGGTAGAAGGCCGTCATGCAGAAAAACTTCACATCCGAAGGAGGGCTGAATGCTAAACCTTTTAGCGGTTGGCAACGATGCGTGTCTGCTCTTACTCCTCGCTCAACGGCGCATCCGCCAATAGCCAGAAACAGAAAAGCCCGGCGAACCGGGCTTTCTGAAGCAGAGCGGTGCTTATTTAGCCGTTTTCAGCTTGATCACGTCACCAGAAACGGTAGTGGTGTAGCCGTTCAGGACCCAGGCCCAGAACCACTTCTCCTGCACTTGGGTATTGATCAGCGCATCGCCACCCTTGGCCTGAATGGCGCTGTTCTGCGCACGAACGAAACGGTCGTTCTGACGAATCGGGATCAGACCGAACAGCATCAGGCCGGTGGCGCTTGCTTCACTGTGACCTACGACGGTGTATTGGCTGCTGTCGTATTGCGGGGTTTTCATAGGGGTGCCGGTGCAACCCGCCAGAACCAGACTACATACTGCTGCGGCTACGACTTTGCTAAATGACTTCAAGGTGAAACTCCATGAGAAAACCCGGATCCACGTCTCGGGCGGCGGTACTTTACTCGCCGAGTTCATGCTTGAGGTAATTTTTTGAAATTGCCTCACAGCGCGCTCACGACCGAGCATCCGCCAATCCCGAGAGTGGCTGTTTTCCAGTTGTAGCGGGGCGCTCCACCTCCAAGATATTCAGCACGCCTGCAAAAGTATTAACGCAGCAGGCGGAAGGTTTCACGAACATGCTCGGTGAGCGTTGTCGGGTTTTCCATGGCCGTGAAGTGGCCGCCGTGCTCGGCTTCCGCGAAGAACCGCAGGTCGTCGAAACGCGCCTGCGCCCAGCGCCGTGACAGGCGCAGCGGCTCGCCCGGAAACATGCTTACGCCCGCAGAGATAGGAATCGCTGGGGCAGGGCCTTGCTGTTGCATTTCGCGCATACCTTCCCAATAGAAACGCACCGAGCTGGGACCGGAACTCGGCAACCAGTACAGCATGATGTCGTCGATCAGCGCATCGAGCTCGATTACCCGCTCAGGCTCGCCGCCACTGTCGGAGGCATCCTGAAACAGTGCATACACCCACGCCGCCAGGCCAACGGGCGAATCCGCCAGGGCGAATCCTACTGACTGCGGCCGGGTGCTGTGCACTTTCATGTAACCGGAAAGCTCTCGGTCGTAGCGCTGCGCGTCGGCCAAAATACGTTGTTCTTAAGGGGTGTCGCCCATGATCAAGACCTGACCCTACGGGATTACCAAGCGCGTCATTGCTGCGGCTAAGCGGCTATGGTCGGCAGTGGCGGGATGCAGTTGAACTCATGTGAACCCAAGAGGCGTCTGACGCAGATCGACATCGCCAACTGCATGGAGAACGCTCCAGCAGCCTAAAAGCTAATTTCCGGATTGCGGCCTAACGTCGTTGATCCTTCGCTTGGGTCGGTTGAGTTCCCCGATCAGCGCTCATTGAGGTGCTCGCCTTGCTACTGGTGGAGTGCTGCCAGACTGATAGCGGAATAGCCGTCATCTGGGTTTCTCAAATCCAAGGTACAAGCCCCGGCGTCCCGTATTCTGCGATAACCTCACCACGACGGCCTAAAAGCATGGGTTTGGGAATGGGGGCCCAAAAAAACGGATCGTTGAATCTCGGCAGACGCTATGATTGCTCCAAACTCATTGGTTATCGGCGCATGCCAGCAGTAGGAAACCGACCCAATCTGTGGTTCGGGGAAAGGAGTTAAGCTCCATCAATGGTGGGGAGGCATTTGAACGTGAGACGATTTGCTGGGGTTAGGAGGCCGATGCGTTACAGCACTATGAATCGAACGCACGTCAGGGATAGTCACAGGTATGGCACAGCAAAGTAGGTGCATTTAAGGAGGGGATTATGAAAGCTATACCATTCAATGTTTCCGCCAGAACCGCAAGACTAATCGGCAGGGAAAACGTTTCATCTGCCGAAGGCGCGCTGATTGAGCTAGTAAAGAATAGTTATGATGCTGATGCATCATTTTGTATTGTCTATTTTGATGATGAGTTTGTTGAATTTCCAGATACATTAAATGCTCTCGAGTATGAGAAATTTAAGAAGGTACTTGGTGGACTAGAGCTGCAAGATGTTCTTTGTTTCTACTTACTTGATATGTTTAGTGAGTCTTATGTCTTTTCAAGGATGTCTTATGAAAAGGCTTACACTGCTGACCAGAGAAAAATAATAGAAAAAACCCTATCCGAAAGCGGTACGGTTTATATCCTTGATGATGGTGATGGGATGACCGAGGATATAATTGAAAAAGCCTGGATGACAATTGGTACCGATAATAAGAATTATGATTTTGTATCTGTTAATACCGGTCGTGTGAAGTCTGGAGCTAAAGGCATTGGTCGTTTCGCCTTGGATCGATTAGGAGAAAAGTGTGAATTATTAACAAAAACAAAGAATTCGGAAAAATGCCTTTTTTGGAAGGTTAACTGGAACGATTTCGATCAGCAAGGATTGACTATCGACGGAGTTAATGCAACTCTAGGTTTCGTAGGTCGGTCTTTACAACTCAACTTTTCAGATGCGCTTGGTGAGAACTTAGCGCAGTCTCATGACATTCTAAATTTAGTGCAAGGCAGCCAAATTAAAATTTCCCGTACTAGGGACTGCTGGAAAAAATCCAATGTTGAAAAAATATTTTTGGAGCTCGCATCGTTAGTGCCTCCAGCAGAGGCTGGAGGGTTTAATGTTTATGTATATAGTAAAAGGCATAATTCGGAATTTGGTCAGGTATTGCCAAGTATCTGTGATGACTTTGACTATAAGCTTTCAGCTCACATGGATGATGAAGGGCTAATTAGTTTCGAAGCGACTCGACAAGAATTAGATGTGCACCGCCTTAATGAAGACCTTCTTTCTAGAGCGTTCTTTAAGAACCCTGCGTATATGAAAACTAGGTTGTTTGGAGAGTCGGTAAAATATGCGAAGTCCCTTTATCAGCTTATTCCTGGCCTCAAGGAAAGCAACGAGAACGCGCATAAGCTTATTGGTAGGTTTGATTTTACCCTATACTTTTTGAAGCGAGTAAGTGACAAAAAAGACATTGAAATATTTTTGCACCGCTCTTATAATAGTGATTCTCGCAAAAGATGGCTCGAGCATAATAATGGTGTTCGTATATATCGAGATAATTTCAGGGTACGGCCTTATGGGGAAATTGGTAAAGCATCTTGGGATTGGTTGGGATTAGGTCGGAGACAAGCTGAGGATCCGTCGGCGCTTCGATCGGGTCGCTGGCGAGTAGCCCCTCATAACATGTCAGGTATTATTAATATCTCTAGGCTGAATAACATTGGCTTGGAGGATAAGTCGAGTCGAGAAGGCATACAAGAGAATGAGGCATTTAGTCTTTTCAAGTCAATAATTGAAGCTATTATTAAAGAGTTCGAGCAAGACCGAAGCTCATTGTATAAGGAGATATATTCTTTTTATAATGATAAAAAGAAAACCCCTTCAGATGAAGAGCTTAATCCAAAGCAAGAGGAAGATGCGGAAAAATTAGCTCAGAAGATATTCGACAATATCAAAAAAGAACATGCTGAAGTTAAGGATGATTCTGAAAAGCTTGCACTGGCACTACTCAAGGAAAAGGCTCGAACTCGAGAGATTGATGACCGGCTAGAAGATATGAAGAAGGAAAACTCTCTATTGAGAGTCTTCGCTTCAAGCGGAATTACGATTGCATCCTTTACTCATGAGCTGGATAGCTTGAACTCAAAACTGGGTAATCGGTTTGATCAGTTAGAGAGCCTAATTCATGGTTATGCTGATTTAAGTTTAGATGCTAGAGCATTGATTCAAGATTTTAAGAATCCATTCAAAAGAATAGAAATGCTCAGACGCGACGATGAGCGAGTTAAAAATTGGATAAAGTACTCCCTGAGAACTATCAGAAAGGATAAGCGAAAAAGAGTAAAAATTAATATAAAGACCTATCTTGAAAATTTGCGTGATGAGTGGATGGGCACGCTTTCAGAGCGCCATGTTTCTGTGCGCGTAGAAGTCGATGATTCATCACTTTACCTGAAGGCTTATGAGATAGACTTGGATTGCATATTTAATAATTTAATTATCAATTCGGCGGACGCTTTTAAACGCCCCGGGTTTTCTGGCGGGCGTGGAATCACAATCGGTTCCAGAGGGTTAAGCGGGAAAATAATCTTCGAGTATAAAGACACTGGCCCTGGTCTTTCTCAAGACATCCAGAATCCACTAGATATTTTTCGACCGACTTTCACTACGAAGACAAATAGTCTGGGCGAAGAAGTCGGCACTGGACTCGGGATGTGGCTTGTTCAGAAAACAATTGAAGAATATGGTGGTACAGCCCAGCTCGGGCGAGGGAGTGGTTTTAGCATAGCAATGGAGTTGAATGGATGAATAAGGGTCGGGTGGTTTATATTGATGAAGATCCTGATGATATTGTTTATTTTCAGGAATTTATGGATGGTCATTTCTCCTTAGAAGTTTTCCAAATCGTCAATGATTCAGATTTGAATGACGTAGTCGACGAGATAATGAATTCACCTCCAGATGCTCTAGTGACAGATTTTATGTTGAACGAGAAGGCAACTGTCGGTTTTAATGGGCAGGCTTTAATAGAGCTGGTACAAGAGCGTAACAAACACATCCCCTGCTTTTTGCTGACATCTCACGCTCCAGATGCACTAGAGGCTACACATGATGCTCGCTTAGTTCAAGCTAAAGCGGTAATGATGAAAGATGATCTAAAATCCTTGTTCAGAGCCCAGATAGCTAAAGTTATTGAAGATCACAGAGTTCGACTCAATAGTTCTGAAGAAGAGTTTGAAGCTCTGCTTGCGCTGCCACGTGAAGGGCTCACAGCCCAACAGAGACAGAGAATTATTGAGCTGGATAGCTATCTTGAAGAGCATGGCCTTTCAGGCTCGATGCTCCCTAATGAACTAAAGGAAGATCGTAGTTTAGAGCTGTTGACCCAATTGGTTTGCCAAGTTGATATATTGCTGAAACGCGGGGGAGGGGCGTAATGTACCCAATTCATACCTGTCGCCCGGAACGTCGCGCCGCTGTTGAGCAGAAGACTCGATACTCACTATACAAATTAGAGCTGCGAGAAGATTTTATCTCAAAGTGCGGTTATTGCGACACTCCCGATTACTATTCGGGAGGGAAGCGGGGTTTTCACATCGACCACTTTGCTCCAAAGTCAAAATTTCATGCACTTAAAAATGAATATAGTAATTTAGTTTATTGCTGCCCTACATGTAATATTGGGAAAAGTGACGATTGGCCAGGAGAAAGCTCAGATACTTCATATATTGGTGAGGTCGGATATGTTGACCCGTGCCATCCGGATTATCACAATCACCTCGCTAGAGGCGGAGATGGCGCAATCCTACCGTTGACCCCTTTGGGAGCATATATACACAAGAAGCTTAAATTTAGTTTGCGGAGACGACAGATCTGTTGGCTCATGGAACGTATGGAGCATCAGTTGATTGAACTCGCCAAAATTGCTGCTAAGTCGGAAGGAGAGAGTCAGGAGGTCAAGGCACTTTGTGAGCTAACACTTAAGTATTTTGAATATGCGGGAATGTTGAAGCGTGAGTAATGCTTTTTTAGAAAAAATCGAAAGGTCTCGAGTCTCGACCACAAACGAGATCGCGGCTGAAAAGAAGAAACTGGCAGAGCAATATTTTACTCCAGCTAGAGTCTCAGGAATTATGGCTGACATGTTTCGAGCTCGTCCTGGCCAAACAGTTTCTGTTTTGGACCCTTGTTGTGGGGTCGGAAACTTGTCTGCTGCTGTTTTAACCCGTGCTGAAAGAGAACAGGAGCGTGCAGTAATAACGTTGATAGAAAAGGACAGCTTCTTAGCCGAATTAGCAGAAGATAACTTTTATGGCATCGTTGACGCTAACGTAATTAATTCGGATTTCTTTGACTGTTTTCCGACGCTTCCTAGTTTTGATCGGATTGTCCTTAACCCTCCATATTCAAAAATTCTCGCAGGCACTGATGCTGCTAAATACTGTGTTAGTTATCTTGGATACAAAGAGGCAAATATTTATTCCGCATTTGTGGCTTGTTGCTTAAGGCTGCTTTCTGACGATGGCGAATTAGTCGCGATTATTCCTAGGAGTTTTTGTAATGGCCCATTGTTCAAACGATTTAGAAATAATATTTTGGAAGGATTTTGTTTAAATGAGATGTATCTTTTTGAGTCGAGAAAGATATTCTGGGATTCAAGCGTTTTGCAAGAGGTTTTGATTCTTAAAATCTCAAGAAAAAGTAATGAGCTCGTTCGTATTTCTCATGAAAAAAACAATGGCGAAATTTTCAGCAAAGAAATATGTCGAGATAAAGTTTATTTTAAAGGGGATATGCAGAAGTTTATTCATATCCCTCTGGCCGCAGGTGATGATGAGCTTCTTAATAAAATTTCTAGATTTGGTAATACTCTTCTTACTTTAGGGTTGCGAGCGTCTACGGGTAAGGTTGTAGATTTTAGATGTGGCGATTGGTTGTTGGAGAGGAAAAGTAAAAGTTCGTCATTTCTTTTGTATCAAGATAGCGTTAGGGTTGATGCGACCATTGCTTTTGGGCGCGGAACTACTGGGAAGCCTCGGCACATAAAAACATGTAAAGAGTCAATGTCTGTTTTGATCCCTAGGAAAAACTATTTATTGGTGAGACGAATATCTTTTAAGGAGTCATCTACAAGGATTGTAGCCGCTCCGCTTTTAGAAGAGTCTTATGTCGGTGAATATTTAGGTGTGGAGAATCATTTAAATTACATTTGGGGTGAGACGATAACACTCAGCAGTAATGCCTGTATCGCGCTTTTTGCATATCTGTCTACTAAAACTATAGATTCATATATTCGAAGATTTTCTGGGCATACTCAGATTAATGCTACCGACTTGAACTCAATCCCCATTCCAGAGCTTGCGGAGTTAGAATTTTTTGGGGCGCGTAATGAAACTATGTCTATGAGTGAGCTTATCGTTTGTGCGGAGAAAGTTTTCTTTTGTGATGCATAGTAATTTTTATGATTGCTTTGGCGATTTAATTAAAATGGTTACGCAGTCTGAGCCTTTATAAAAAGAGACATCTTAAAGTCTTCTATGCGTTCCTGCTTACTTGGCGGGCCTGTTTTCAACTTCGTCGACGCGGTGCTTGGTTTTCCACTCCTTCAACGTCTTGTGATTACCGCCTTTGGTTTCAATACCTTCACCGATGCGTGCGGTTTTATAGGTCTTCAGCTGGCTTGGTCTGCGAGTGCCGGTCGCTTGGCGGCGTGAGCTGCTTTGTGGGTCGATCACATTAATGATGTGTTTGAGGCTGAAACCATCTTGAACCAGCTGCGCACGCAGCTTTGTCTAAAACTCGATTTCTTTTTTCAGCGCGCCGTCACTTTTTAGAGCTTCCAACGCCTGAAGCTGCTCGTCCAGGTGTTTCCAGCCGGTTGTATGCTGCAAGTTTTCACATTAGCATGCCTTATGTGTGTTTTGAAGATATCTATATGAGCAGTATTAAAGCCAATAAGATTATTATTGTTGGCCTTTCAACTTACTTCTACGTAGCTCATTTCACTCTTGATCAGTTTGATGGTGAGTGCCTGAACCATCGTGGTCTTTCCGGTTTTGATCTCGACAATCCTCAGCAAAGCGGTCAAGTGCTCCTTGGATGCTTTCAAGGTGTCGCTCCAGCGCGCGCAGCCTTGGATTCGATTGATCATGGTTTTCGCCCCGATATAGCTATTAACAGCCCGCGTGCTCAGGCTGTTTCAGGTGGCTCAGTGCGTTACAGCGAGAGTATGTCTTCTTCGGTGAGCGTCTAAAGAGCGGTCAGCGAGTTTACGACTACCCACGTGTCGAATACTTCAACCTCTTTAGGCAGCACCAGCCTTCTAAGGCTTAGTTGATCGTCACCCAGCAAACATCGGGTAGCCCACAGGCTGGCGCCCATATCCATTAGTGCTTGAGCCTTTTCGCTCCGCTGCTCTTCCATTACTTTTCGGCCAGCAGCAAGGCCGTTCTTTGGATGCGTACCTTGATGCCCGCTTTCAGTTCTCTGTTCGCTTGGGCCATCTTCTCGCAGATCACGTACGGAGAGCACATAACGATCTCATCCAGCACCAAAAACCAAAAACAAAAAAGCCCGCACAAGGCGGGCTTCGGGCATTTCATAGACTGTCCACAACTCAAGACACATCCAGACTGCAAAAGATGGCGCACCAGGCGGGATTCGAACCCACGACCCCTGCCTTCGGAGGGCAGTACTCTATCCAGCTGAGCTACTGGTGCGACGCGGGCGCCATGATACTCACATGGGTACGGGGCGTCCAGTTGCGGGCGGCCTGCAACGCAAATCATCCCGCGCACCCGGCAGACGGACGCCAGCAAGCCTTTCATCACCCCACACCCACTGACGCCCACAAAGGGCCATCCCACCGCTACCGGCACAACCGCCAGCTGGTGCATGATGCATCGCAATCACCCAGCCAGATCGTTCTCACCGAGGGCATTTTATCAATCAGTTCAAAAGCATCGAGCGCAGCCCGTGCCGCGTTCTTATTACCGGGGCCAGTATCGCGGGGTGTGCCGCGGCCTGGTGGCTGACGCAGCGCGATTGCGATGTCACGGTTGTCGAGCAGGCGCCTGCCTTTCGCGATGGCGGGCAGAATGTGGATGTGCGGGGGGCCGCTCGGGAGGTCTTGCGCTTGATGGGGCTTGAGCAGGCGGTGAAGGATCTCAACACCGGCGAGACGGGGCTTGCGTGGGTCGATGAGGATAACCGCACGGCGGCGCAAATTGATCTGTCCGGTCTGGAGGTCGATGGTCCGACGGCTGAGCTTGAGGTGTTGCGCGGGGATCTTGCGCGCCTGCTTTATGAGGCGTCGTCTGCTGATGCGTTCTATCGCTTTGGTGATCGTATTGTGTCGGTCGAGCATGATGCTGAGGGCGTATCTGTCACGTTCGAGAGCGGTGGCGAGGAGCGTTTTGATCTGTTGATCATTGCTGAAGGTGTCGGTTCGCGCACGCGGGAGCTGGTGTTCCCCGGCGAGAATCAGCCGCGCAGGATGGACTTGGCCAGCGCGTTCTTCACTGTGCCCCGCGCGCCGACTGATAGCCAGACGGCGCGTTGGTATAACGCGGTGGGCGGGCGCAGTGCGGGCGTTCGTCCGGATAATCGAGGTACGACGCGTGCGTTCTTTAATGTGCATGGCCGAAGCCACCTTGCGGTAGGCAACAGTGTTGCCGAGCAGAAGGCGTTTCTCCGGGCGTCGTTTGCAGGCGCGGGATGGGAGGTGCCTCGCCTGCTGGAGGGGATGGAGGCGGCGGAGGATTTCTGGTTCGATGATTTGCGCCAGGTGAAGATGGATCGCTGGTCGAATGGCCCTGTGGTGTTGCTGGGCGATGCGGCCTGGTGTGTCACGCCACTGGGTGGGGTCGGTGCTTCGCTGGCGCTGATTGGTGCGTATGTGTTGGCGGGCGAACTCACCAGAACCGACACCATTGCAGGGGCCCTTGCTGCGTACGAATATGTGCTGCGGCCTGTGGTGAAAAAGTCGCAGAATGTGCCGAAGCTTGTGCCGCGTCTGGTTCATCCTCGCAGTCGCACAGGGGTGAAGGTCCTTCGCGCCGTGCAGCGTTTGGTCGCAACCCCCTTCATCAGCAAGCGTGCTGCCAAGGCGCTGACCCCGGCGATTCAGTCCTTCACGCTTCCGGATTATCGATAGCGCTAAAGGCGTGCGTTAAAAGCTGCGCCGGGCCCTGCGGTGGTCATGGCGCTGTCGAACTCGATCAGCCACGGCCCGGCCAGGACGATGATCGGGTCGTTCGGCAATGCCTTGAGGTTGATCGTGACCTTCGCCGGTTACTCCGTGGTCACTCACGGCTTTTATGCGCCGCATGATCACACTGCGGCTGCCTTGCGTTCAGGTTCGGCGCTGATCAGAAAACCACACAACTCCCTACGCCCGTTCTTTTTTTCGAACGGGCTATTGTCCTTTCCCCCCGCAATGCCTAGGATTCGTTTGAGATTTCAAACGCTCTTGTTCGGTCTTCCTGCCTTCATGCGTTGCGCAGCGCTGGAACCCGATGGAATGTTTTCCTGACGATGGCTTCCAAATGGGGTGCATCGATATCAATTGTTCGCGTCGCCTCTCGGGCGATGCTGTTTAGGAGGCCGACATGCAGCTCAAAGATTCCACACTGTTCCGCCAGCAAGCCTACATCAATGGCCAGTGGCTGGACGCGGACGGTGGTCAGTCGATCAAGGTCAACAACCCTGCCAACAACGAGATCCTCGGCACTGTGCCAAAAATGGGCGCAGCCGAGACGCGTCGGGCGATTGAGGCGGCTGACAAGGCGCTGCCAGCCTGGCGTGCACTGACCGCCAAAGAGCGCGGCAACAAGCTGCGCCGCTGGTTCGAGCTGATGATCGAGAACCAGGACGATCTGGGTCTGCTGATGACGCTGGAGCAGGGCAAGCCACTGGCCGAAGCCAAGGGCGAGATCACCTACGCCGCATCGTTCATCGAGTGGTTCGCCGAAGAAGCCAAGCGCGTCTATGGCGATGTGATCCCTGGTCACCAGCCGGACAAGCGCCTGATCGTGCTCAAGCAGCCGATTGGTGTGACGGCGGCGATCACCCCGTGGAACTTCCCGGCGGCAATGATCACCCGTAAGGCCGGTCCGGCACTGGCGGCGGGCTGCACCATGGTGCTCAAGCCTGCTTCGCAAACGCCTTTTTCTGCACTGGCGCTGGCTGAGCTGGCCGAACGTGCGGGTATCCCGGCTGGTGTGTTCAGCGTGGTGACCGGCAGCGCAGGCGACATCGGTGCCGAGCTGACCGGCAACCCGATCGTGCGCAAACTGTCCTTCACCGGCTCGACCGACATTGGTCGCCAGCTGATGGCCGAGTGCGCCAAGGACATCAAGAAGGTTTCCCTGGAACTGGGCGGTAACGCGCCTTTCATCGTGTTCGACGATGCCGACCTCGATAAGGCGGTCGAAGGCGCGATGATATCCAAGTACCGCAACAACGGCCAGACCTGCGTGTGCGCCAACCGCATCTACGTGCAAGACGCGGTGTATGACGCGTTCGCCGAGAAGCTCAAGGTAGCGGTCGGCAAGCTGAAAATCGGTAACGGCCTGGAAGACGGCGTCACCACCGGCCCGTTGATCGACGACAAGGCCGTGGCCAAGGTCAAGGAACACATCGCTGACGCGGTCAGCAAAGGCGCAACCGTGCTGACTGGCGGCAACAGCTTGGAAGGCTCGTTCTTCGAACCGACTATTCTGGTCAATGTGTCGAAAGATGCCGCCGTGGCCCGGGAAGAAACCTTTGGTCCGCTGGCCCCGCTGTTCCGCTTCAAGGACGAGGCTGAAGTGATCGCGATGGCCAACGACACCGAGTTTGGTCTGGCGTCGTACTTCTATGCGCAGAACATGAGCCGTGTGTTCCGTGTTGCCGAAGCGCTGGAATATGGCATGGTAGGTATCAACACCGGCCTGATCTCCAACGAACTGGCGCCGTTTGGTGGTATCAAGTCGTCCGGCCTGGGCCGTGAAGGCTCCAAGTACGGCATCGAAGATTATCTGGAAATCAAATACCTCTGCATGTCGGTTTGATTTACTCGGTCTGACTGACGTTGAGGTATTGCAGCCGATGATGCGCGAGAGCGACGTGTCATCGGCTTTTGTTGCACCGCAGTTTCCTGGTGGCCTGAAGGCTGCAGCAGTCGATCATCGTATGCTGCCGCAGTTGATCCGGTCCGCTTGATCCTTGACCCACGCCGACCGATGAGCGGCGAATGAGGAATACATGAGCAAGACTAACGAATCCCTGATGCAACGCCGCCATGCTGCCGTCCCGCGTGGCGTTGGTCAGATCCACCCGATCTTCGCTGCTTCGGCGAAGAACGCGACCGTTACCGACGTGGAAGGTCGTGAATTCATTGACTTCGCGGGCGGCATTGCCGTTCTGAATACCGGTCACCTGCACCCGAAGATCATCGCCGCTGTGCAAGAGCAGCTGACCAAGCTGAGCCATACCTGCTTCCAGGTGCTGGCCTACGAGCCTTACGTCGAGCTGTGCGAGAAGATCAACGCCAAAGTGCCGGGTGATTTCGACAAGAAAACCCTGCTGGTGACCACCGGTTCCGAAGCGGTGGAAAACGCCGTGAAGATCGCGCGCGCTGCCACTGGCCGTGCGGGTGTTATCGCCTTCACCGGCGCTTACCACGGTCGCACCATGATGACTCTGGGCCTGACCGGCAAGGTTGTGCCTTACTCGGCGGGCATGGGCCTGATGCCGGGCGGTATCTTCCGCGCGCTGTACCCTTGCGAGTTGCATGGCGTGAGCGTTGACGACTCCATCGCCAGCATCGAGCGCATCTTCAAGAACGACGCCGAGCCCAAGGACATCGCTGCGATCATCATCGAGCCGGTTCAGGGCGAAGGTGGTTTCTACGTGGCACCGAAAGCGTTCATGCTGCGTCTGCGCGAGCTGTGCGACAAGCACGGCATTCTGCTGATCGCAGACGAAGTGCAGACTGGCGCTGGCCGTACCGGCACGTTCTTCGCGATGGAGCAGATGGGCGTTGCGGCTGACCTGACCACCTTCGCCAAGTCCATCGCCGGTGGCTTCCCGCTGGCGGGCGTGTGCGGCAAGGCTGAATACATGGATGCCATCGCACCGGGCGGTCTGGGCGGCACTTATGCCGGTAGCCCGGTTGCTTGCGCTGCGGCGCTGGCGGTTCTGGATATCTTCGAAGAAGAGCACCTGCTGGACCGTTGCAAGGCAGTCGGCGAGCGTCTGGTGACTGCGCTCAAGGGCATTCAGGCCAAGTACCCGGTCATCGGCGAAGTGCGTGCGCTGGGCGCGATGATTGCCGTCGAGCTGTTCGAAGACGGCGATTCGCACAAGCCTAACGCTGCGGCAGTGGCGCAGGTGGTTGCCAAGGCGCGTGACAAGGGTCTGATCCTGCTGTCGTGCGGTACTTACGGCAACGTGTTGCGCGTACTGGTACCGTTGACCGCCGAAGACGAATTGCTGACCCGTGGGCTGGCCATTCTGGAAGAATGCTTCGCTGAAATCGCGTAAAAAGTGTGAAGTCGTAAATTGATTAATTTATGACCAAACAGACAAAAAAAGCCCGTTTCGACGGGTTTTTTTTGGTCTGGAGCAGGGTATTTCGCTCTTTTTGCTATATCCGGACGAAGGCTTTGGCTAAGGTGAACGCATCGATGTCGGAGAGTCATGATGACTGCTGTAGATTTGCCCGCGGTACCTCGCGTATTGATTGCTGAGTCTGATCCGTGGGTTCGCGAAACACTCAGCGATCTGGTACTGGGTGTGCGAGCGGACGTCGACCTGGAAATGTGTACCGATGGCAAGCAGGCCGTCGAGTGGATGAAGAAACAACTGCCTGATCTGATCATCGCCGCACGCGAGCTGCCGGGGATCGACGGGTTGAGCCTGTTGCGTGGCGTACGCAATCTGCGTCGTCAGCCCGCCATCCCGTTCATCCTGATCAGCAATCGCAACGACAGCGCCAGCGTGCGTGAGGTCTTGCCACTGGCACCGACTGCCTATCTGACCAAACCCCTGAATACCGAAGGGCTACGCCAGCGTCTGGAAAGTCTGCTGCTGGAACGTCAGGCCCCGGTTGCGGGCGCAGTGCCCGCGCTGACGCCGGGTTTGACGCTGACCAAGTTTCTCGACAAGCGCCGTGACGTGGCTGACGGCGCGCCGCTGTTCGTCGATGTCGCGACGGCGATAAAACTCAGCCAGACCGCCAATGGCATCGACGCTGCCTTGCTGGAGCAGGAGCTGCGCAACGATCCGCACATCACCGCCGTGTTGATCGCCGCCGCCAACAGTGCCGCGCAACATTTGGGCAAGCCGGTGCAGACCATGGGCGGGGCGCTGGCCATTCTCGGGCCGGTGCAGGGCGCAAATATCGCATCAGGCCTGGCCAAGAAACGTATGGCCGTGCTGACCAGCGACGCGTTGCTGGCCCAGGCCAGTGAGCTTTGGACGATGTCGCAGCGCACGGCTGATTACGCGCGCATTCTGGGCGGCATGCTGGAGCTGGATGTAGAGCGTTGCTTCTGCGCCGGTCTGCTGCAGTCGCTGGGCGATCTTGCTGTGCTGGGTTGTTTGCAGGAGTGGCTGCTGGCCGGTGGCGAGCTGAATGAAGACGTGATCAAGCAATCGCTGGAGCAATATTCCGCTGCCTTCGGTTCCGCTCTGCGCACCCGCTGGCGTTTGCCGCTGGAACTGCGTGAGCTGATCGCTGCGGTGTATCAGTACAACACCGGCATCTTCACTCGCGAAGTGCTGGCAATGAACCTGGCGGGGCAGATGGCACGTCTGGGCGAGGAAGAGAGTGTTAACACGCTGATCAAGACCAAGTCGGCCAAGTTGTTGAAGCTGAGCGTCGGTGACTTGCAGCGTTTGCGCAAGAAACTGACCGGCGTGACTGACCCTAGCCTGTTGAAACCCTTGCCGACCGAACCTGAAGTGGCTGCCGAGACGGTTGAGGGGGAAGACGAGCCTGATTTGCTGGACCTGACACCTGAGCCACCTGCCGAAGAGCCTGCTGTAATCGAGGACCCGGCCAGTGCCGTTCAGGGCCCGATCGAAAAGTAGAACCTGACTGAGGCCTTCGCGAGCAAGACGGACCGCCGCCCAGTCGCTCCCTCAGGGCGTCATGCCGTGTGCACACTCGTGGGAGCGAGCTTGCTCGCGAAGGCTATATTCCTGACGCAGAAAATCCAGCGACAGCCCCGCCCTCTTCGCGAGCAAGCTCGCTCCCACAAAGCACCGCAAACGCCTGTAAGAGCGACCGGGCGGCGATCCGCTTTGCCCGCGAAGGGCCAGTCGTGCTTTCTACAGTCGAGAAGGCATGTCAGACCAGCACGATCTGATTCTTGCCCTGGCGCTTGGCTTGATACATGGCAGCATCGGCACGGCCGTAGAGGGTTTCCAGGCTTGGGTCTTCCGGGCCCAGGTTGGTCAGGCCCTGGCTGGCGGTGATGCTGAAGGTGGTGCCGCCTGACTGGAAGTTCTGGCGCTGGATCTCGCGTTGCAGGCGCTCGGCGATCTGCATGGCCATATCCGGCGCGCAGCCTGGGAATACCGCTGCGAACTCTTCGCCACCGATACGCCCGAACAAATCACCACGTCTCAGTGCCGAGCGGCCACTTTCAGCGATGCGTTGCAGCACGGTATCGCCTTCCTGATGGCCGTAGGTGTCGTTGACCAGCTTGAAGTCATCGATATCCAGCAGCAGAAAGGCCAGCGGCGTGCCGTTGAGGCGAGCCAGTTCGAACTCGCGCTGGGCGCATTCAAAAAAGTGCCGACGGTTGCTGCTCTGGGTCAGCACGTCGGTGGTTGCCAGGCGTTGCAGCTCATCCTCGAGGTGTTTCTTGTCGGTGATGTCTTCGGCGATGCCCACCACGATCAGACGCTGGCTGGCGTCGGCGCGATGGCTGACGAAGCATTTGTCGCTGAGCCAGCGTACTTCACCGTCCGCACGGATGATTCGGTACTCGCGGTCCTCTATCGAGCCTTTCTCGATTACCTCGTTGAGGCTGCGCTCGGCGTAGTTCAGGTCATCCGGGTAGATACTGTCGCGCCACTCGCTGTAATCGGCCAGCAGCAAGCCAGCCGAGCGGCCGAAGATACGCTCGTACGCCGGGCTGACATAAATCATGTGCTGGGTTTCCCAGTCAAACGCCCACAAAACAGCATTCACGCTCACCAACAATGAGCTGAACAGTTGTTCACGCTCGCTCAGGCGGGCAACTTCTGCCTGGGCGTGCATCAGGGCTAACAGGGTTTCTGCGGCTGCGGGCATATCAGTGATCGGCGTGCCGGGTAGGGAGGTCGGAGGCTGCTTTTCCATAAGATCCATCTCAAGCGTTACGGCCAGTGCCGTGCCCTATCCCGTTTGGCGGGAAAGTTGATGAGATAGATTGGCAGGGGATAAGTTCCGGGACCGGCGCACCTGCGGGAGGCGCGCCGATCAACGGTATCAGGCGTGGGCGGGGCGTAGCGAGTAGGTTTTCAGCTGGTCGGCGAACTCGCGCAGCGAGTGAATGCCACTGGCTTCGGCCTCGTGAATCCACTCTTTGATGGCTGAAAGCATGTCATGGCCATTGCTGCTGGTCTTGACCCAGATCTGCTGCAACGCCAGACGCTTTTCGTAGATCACTTTCAACGCATGGCTGTGTTCCAGCATGGTCTGGATGCGCAAGTGGTGCTTGTCATCGAGCAGACTGGTCTCACGTGACAGCAGCCGTTTGGCACGACTGAACTGATGACGCACCGATTCGTCGGCCTTGGCCAGTTCCTGGGTAACCAGCGGCGCAATTACCAGCTTGCGATACTGCGCCATGATCTGGAAACGGTTGTTGAGGATCGCCATGGCGGTGTCCATGTCCATGTGGCCCTTGCCTTCGACCCGATGGGCGATGGGCGCGACCCGCTGGACTTTGGCCAGACCCAGGAAACTGAACAGCTTGATCCACGCCCAGCCCATGTCGAATTCCCAGGGCTTGACCGACAGTTTGGCCGAGTTGGGATAGGTGTGGTGGTTGTTGTGCAGCTCTTCGCCGCCGATCACGATGCCCCACGGCACCAGATTGGTGGCCGCGTCACGGCATTCGAAGTTGCGATAGCCGACGGCATGGCCCAGACCGTTGACCACGCCAGCAGCCCAGAAGGGAATCCACATCATCTGCACGGCCCACACGGTGATACCGAGCGCACCGAACAGCGCCACGTCGATGACCGCCATCAGGGCGATACCCAGCAGCTTGTAGCGCGAATACAGGTTGCGCTCGATCCAGTCTTCCGGGCAGTTCTTGCCGTAGATACGCAGGGTGTCCTGGTTCTGCGCTTCTTCGCGGTACAGCTCGGCGCCTTTGCGCAGCACGGTGGACAGGCCTTTGACGACCGGGCTGTGCGGGTCGTCGACGGTTTCGCATTTTGCGTGGTGTTTGCGGTGGATGGCTGTCCACTCGCGGGTGTTCTGGGCAGTGGTCAGCCACAGCCAGAAACGGAAGAAGTGTTTCAGCCCCGCATTGAGCTCAAGCGAGCGGTGGGCTGAGTAGCGGTGCAGATAGACCGTGACGCCGACAATAGTCACATGGGTCATCGCCAGCGTGACTGCTATTACCTGCCAGACAGAAAGGTCGAGCAAACCGTTGTACCACATAGGCTGTTTGGCCCTCGTAAAGATACTCATGAAGAAAAAAGTTACGCGTGCATTATCACTGACATCCCACAGAAAACCAGTCACCCTTTCAGATAAGAGTCGCAGGATGTTTCTTGCTTTATAATTCCGGCTTTATCCGAGGTTCTTCGTTTCCGATGTCAGATTACTCCCTTGGCGCGCTGCGAACGGCCGTCCTGTATGGGCTGCTGTCCATTTTGTGGTTTGTGACGTGCGACCTGTTGCTGCCCTTTTTCATCGAAGAACCCGCTCGATTGGCGTTCTGGCAACTGATGACCGGTTACAGCTGGGTGTTGCTCAGCGCGGTCATGATCTTCATCGCACGTTACAGATTAAGGAGCCTTATCGGCGGCGATGCGCTTTTTCAGCGCCAGCAAACCGATTACGACCGGCTGCGGCTGGCGGAAGCGGTGTTCGACAGCACCCGCGAAGGGGTGCTGGTCAGCGATGCGCAGGGCCGCATCGTTCACGTCAACCGCGCGTTCGTCGATATCACCGGCTATCAGGCCGAAGAAGTGCTGGGCCTCAACCCCAGCAAGTTCAAGTCCGGCCGACACGGCCCGGAGTTCTACAAACAGATGTATCACTCGATCATCAGCGAGGGCCAGTGGAGCGGCGAGATCTGGAATCGGCGCAAAAGCGGCGAGATCTACCCGCAATGGCAGACCATTCGCAGTGTTATGGGCAACGACGGCCAACCCAGGCACTTTGTAGCGGTGTTCTCCGACATAACAGCTATTAAACGCTCCGAGCAGGAGCTGGCCCAGTTGATTCACTTCGATGGGCTGACCGATTTGCCCAATCGCCTGCTGCTGACTGATCGCATCAGCCAGGCGCTGACTTCGGCGCGCGCCAGCAAACGCGGCTGCGCACTGTTGCTGATCGACCTGGACCACTTCAAGAACATCAATGACAGCCTGGGCCACAACGTGGGCGACGATGTGCTCAGGGCCGTCGCCGAGCGGCTCAAGAGCGTGTCCGGCAACGAAATGACCCTGGCGCGTCCGGGTGGCGACGAGTTCGCCCTGTTGATCAAGAATTGCTCGCAGATGGTTCAGGCTGCCGCACTGGCACAGCAGGTGATCGATGCGCTCAAGGCACCTTTCGCGATTGCCGCGCATCAACTGTTTGTGACTGCCAGCATTGGCATCAGCCTGTTCCCCGGCGATGCGCTGACCGCCGAGCAACTGTTGCGCAATGCAGACTCGGCGCTGTTCAAGGCCAAGGGCGACGGTCGTGAGTGTTATGCGCTGTACACCGAGGAATTGACTGCTCATGCCCAGCAGCGCGTGCAACTGGCCTACGAGCTGCGTCAGGCCGTCGAACTGGAACAACTGCGGGTCTTCTATCAGCCGGTTCATGACCTTGTCACCCGCCGTATTCGCGGTGTCGAGGCGCTGGTGCGCTGGCAGCACCCCGAGCGCGGGATGGTTTCGCCGGGGGAATTCATTCCGATTGCCGAGCAAAGCGGGCTGATCGCCGATATCGATGCCTGGGTCTTGAAAACAGCCTGCCTGCAAATGAAGGCCTGGCTGGCGGAAGATGTACCGGTCGAGTTTGTCGCGGTAAACGTCTCCAGCCGCCTGTTCAATCATGGCGACCTCGACCGTCGGGTAGCACAGGCACTGCATGAGACCGGGCTTGAGCCTGCCTTTCTGGAGCTGGAAGTGACTGAAAGCGCGGTCATGGAAGACCCCGAACAGGCGATCGAACAATTGCATCGCCTGCGCGAACTGGGCCTGAGCCTGGCCATCGATGACTTTGGTACGGGTTATTCTTCGCTGTTGCGGCTCAAGCGCATGCCGGTTCAGAAGCTGAAGATCGACCAGGGTTTTGTGGCTGGACTGCCGGGCGACGATGACGACATCGCCATTGTCAAAGCGGTCATCGCGCTGGCCGGCAGCCTGGGCATGCGGGTGCTGGCTGAAGGCATCGAGCATGCCAATCAGGCTGCGTTCCTGCTGAGCAACGGTTGCCAGTTGGGCCAGGGCTACTGGTTTGCCCGGCCAATGGTCGCGCAAGCGATCGACTGGACGCATGCACCGGTCTTCGAGCAGCCCGGCTGAAGCCGCCAGAGCAAGGCTTGCCAGGGTGTGCAACGCATCCTGGCAAAATCTCTAACCTCTAAATTTCTTTTGGTTATATCTGCATTCTTAAATAGTCTTTTTAAGAATATCCGCACCTCATTATTATTGCCTCACCGCCATACGCCATCGCCCCCAGTCGCGACGGCCGGCTCCTCATCTTTCAAGGAATAAGGCAATGAGCGCATCTCTACGTAGTGTTGACGGTCAGGACGAAGCAGCAATTCTGCGTGAAATTCAGAGTGCGTTGCGCGACCTGCGTTTTGGTGCCGTCGAAATCACTGTGCACAACGCACAAGTGGTGCAGATCGAGCGCAAGGAAAAGTTTCGTTTGCAGAACCCCGCTGCCAAGCAGAGCTGAAGCGGCATCACCCGACTGGTCAACCGGAGGGTCTCATTCTGACTCCTGATACCTCCTCTGAAAAAGCAGCGCGCCCATGCGGATGCCGTTCTGACGCGCCAAGAAGAAATTAAAAAAGCCAACACACCGCATTTCCAGGAGCTTCATCTATGTCCATTCGCCGTTTCGCTCTGGCCGCTCTCGCCAGTGCTGTTTTTGCAGGTTCGGCTGTTGCCAAGGATTACGAACTGCTCAACGTGTCTTACGATCCGACACGCGAGCTTTATCAGGATTACAACGCAGAATTCGTCAACTTCTGGAAAAAATCCCATCCGGACGACAAGGTCGAGATCAAACAGTCGCACGGTGGCTCAGGCAAGCAGGCCCGTGGCGTGATCGACGGTCTGCGTGCTGACGTGGTGACCCTGGCACTGGCCGGTGACATCGACGAAATCGCCAAGCTGGGCAAGACCCTGCCGGAAAACTGGCAAACCCGTCTGCCGGACGCGAGTACGCCTTACACCTCGACCATCGTGTTTCTGGTGCGCAAGGGCAACCCCAAAGGCATCAAGGACTGGGGTGACCTGATCAAGAAAGACGTCTCGGTGATCACACCGAACCCGAAAACCTCCGGCGGTGCGCGCTGGAACTTCCTGGCTGCCTGGGCTTACGGCCTGAAGTCGGGCGGCGGTGACGAAGCCAAGGCCAAGGAATACGTGCAGACGCTGTTCAAGCACGTGCCGATTCTGGATACCGGTGCGCGCGGTTCGACCATCACCTTCGTCAACAACGGTCAGGGTGACGTGCTGCTGGCGTGGGAAAACGAAGCGTTCCTGGCGCTGAAAGAAGACGGCGGCAAAGACAAGTTCGACATCGTCGTGCCGTCGCTGTCGATTCTCGCCGAACCTCCGGTAGCCGTAGTCGACAAAAACGCCGAGAAGAAAGGCAACACTGAAATCGCGACTGAATACCTGAAGCACCTGTACAGCAAGGAAGGTCAGGAAATTGCGGCGAAAAACTTCTATCGTCCACGTGATGCCGAAGTGGCCGCCAAGTACGAGAAGCAATTCCCGAAACTCGATCTGGTGACTATCGACAAAGACTTTGGTGGCTGGAAAACTGCGCAGCCGAAGTTTTTCAATGACGGCGGCGTTTTCGACCAGATTTATCAGGCGCAATAAGCCGAAATGAGGATGCCGCCCGAGCGGCATCGCAGGCTTGGCCAAACAGCCCGGATTAACCTCCGGGCTTCGTGCAAGTGAAACCAGGGACTTTTATGTCGCGTCGTATCTCCCCCGTCATACCCGGCTTCGGGCTGACGCTGGGCTACACCTTGGTGTACCTCAGTCTGATTGTGCTAATACCGCTGGCCGCCATGTTCGTGCATGCAGCGCAGCTGACCTGGGATCAGTTCTGGGCCATCATCACGGCACCACGCGTGATCGCGGCGCTCAAGCTGAGTTTCGGCACCGCTTTCTATGCGGCCCTGATCAATGGCGTGATCGGCACGCTGCTGGCCTGGGTGCTGGTGCGTTACACCTTCCCCGGTCGCAAGATCATCGATGCCATGATCGATCTGCCGTTCGCCCTGCCGACTGCTGTGGCCGGTATCGCCCTGACAGCGCTGTACGCGCCCAATGGCTGGGTCGGGCAGTTCGCCGCCGACCTGGGCTTCAAGATCGCTTACACGCCGTTGGGTATTACCCTGGCGCTGACCTTCGTCACCCTGCCATTCGTGGTGCGCACCGTGCAGCCTGTGCTGGCCGACATCCCCAAGGAAGTTGAAGAAGCCGCTGCCTGCCTGGGCGCGCGTCCTCTGCAGGTGTTTCGCCACATCCTCGTTCCGGCCTTGTTGCCTGCCTGGCTGACCGGCTTCGCTCTGGCGTTTGCCAGAGGCGTGGGCGAGTACGGTTCGGTGATTTTCATCGCCGGCAACATGCCGATGAAAACCGAGATCCTGCCGCTGCTGATCATGGTCAAGCTCGACCAGTACGACTACACCGGCGCGACCGCTATCGGCGTGATGATGCTGGTGGTTTCCTTCATTCTGCTGCTGCTGATCAACCTGCTGCAGCGGCGTATTGAAACCCCATCCTGAGGAGGCGCAGAACATGTCTTATTCATCTGTTTCAGCCGCCGCCTCTGCCAATGCAGCCCGTCGTGGCAGCGCGGTGTCGCGACGTATTCTGATCGGCCTGTGCTGGCTGGTGTTCTTTCTGTTTCTGGGCCTGCCGCTGTTCATCGTGGTGTCTCAGGGGCTGAAAAACGGTCTGGGCGCGTTCTTTACCGCAATCCTTGAACCGGATGCCTTGTCAGCGCTGAAGCTGACGGTCATTGCGGTACTGATCTCGGTGCCGCTCAATCTGGTATTCGGCGTCAGCGCCGCATGGTGCGTGAGCAAATACTCGTTCCGCGGCAAGAGCATTCTGGTCACGCTGATCGATTTGCCGTTCTCGGTATCGCCGGTCATTGCCGGTCTTGTCTACGTATTGATGTTCGGCGCGCAGGGCCTGTTCGGGCCCTGGTTGCAGGACCACGATATCCAGATCGTCTTTGCCCTGCCGGGCATCGTGCTGGCGACCATTTTCGTCACTGTGCCGTTCGTTGCGCGCGAACTGATCCCGCTGATGCAAGAGCAGGGTACTCAGGAAGAAGAGGCGGCGCGGCTGCTGGGTGCCAACGGCTGGCAGATGTTCTGGCACGTCACGGTGCCGAACATCAAATGGGGCCTGATCTACGGCGTGGTGCTGTGTACTGCGCGGGCGATGGGTGAGTTTGGCGCGGTGTCGGTGGTTTCCGGGCACATTCGCGGCGTCACCAACACCCTGCCGCTGCACGTCGAAATTCTCTACAACGAGTACAACCACGTTGCAGCCTTTGCCGTGGCGAGCCTGTTGCTGATCCTGGCGCTATTCATCCTGCTGCTCAAGCAGTGGAGCGAATCCCGCATTAACCGTCTGCGCCATAACGCGGCGGAGGAATAATCATGTCGATCGAAGTCCGTAACGTCAGCAAGAATTTCAACGCCTTCAAGGCTCTGAACAACATCAGTCTGGACATCCAGAGTGGCGAGTTGGTGGCTTTGCTCGGCCCGTCAGGCTGCGGCAAGACCACCCTGCTGCGCATCATTGCCGGCCTGGAAACCCCGGATGACGGCAGTATCGTGTTCCATGGCGAAGATGTGTCCGGCCATGACGTGCGTGATCGCAACGTCGGGTTCGTGTTCCAGCATTACGCGCTGTTCCGCCACATGACGGTGTTCGACAACGTCGCGTTCGGCCTGCGCATGAAGCCCAAGCGTGAGCGCCCGAACGAAACGCGCATCGCGGAAAAGGTCCACGAACTGCTGAACATGGTGCAACTGGACTGGCTGGCCGACCGTTATCCGGAGCAGTTGTCCGGTGGTCAGCGTCAGCGTATCGCTCTGGCCCGTGCCTTGGCGGTCGAGCCCAAAGTGCTGTTGCTGGACGAGCCGTTTGGTGCACTGGACGCCAAGGTGCGCAAGGAACTGCGTCGCTGGCTGGCGCGCCTGCACGAAGACATCAACCTGACCTCGGTGTTCGTGACCCACGATCAGGAAGAGGCCATGGAAGTGGCCGACCGCATCGTGGTGATGAACAAGGGCGTGATCGAACAGATCGGCTCACCGGGCGAGGTGTACGAGAACCCGTCCAACGACTTCGTCTACCACTTCCTGGGTGACTCCAACCGCCTGAGCCTGGGCGAGGAAGGGCACCTGTTGTTCCGTCCGCATGAAGTGTCGTTGTCACGTCAGGAAATCGAAGACCACCACGCCGCCGAAGTCCGCGACATCCGCCCGCTGGGCGCGACAACGCGGGTCACGTTGAAAGTGGAAGGGCAGAGCGAACTGATCGAGGCCGAAGTGGTGAAAGACCACGACAGCCTGGTAGGCCTGGCCAAGGGCGAGACGCTGTTCTTCAAACCGAAGGTCTGGCAAAAGCTTTAAGCCCGCCCTCCAGCTATCGTTCCCATGCTCCGCGTGGGAATGCCTTTCTGGACGCTCTGCGTCCGATCTTGAGTGCGCGGCGTCAGCACGAGCATGTGACGCGGAGCATTGGCACGATAGTGATCTCGAGATTTTATCGTTCCCATGCTCCGCGTGGGAATGCCCTTCTGGACGCTCTGCGTCCTCGGGCTGTTATCGCACGGACAACGCCAGCATGAACGCCGCGACGATGCCGCACACGGCGAACAGTTGTTGCAGGCGTGGGCCGGCGAGGTAGCGGGCGACTTGCCTGCCGACTATCAAGCCGATGACTGCGCCCAGAGCAAAAGGCGCACCCACCGTCCAGTGCATCACCCCGCTCAGTGAGGCGGTGATGACGCTGCCCGTCGAGACCAGCGCAATCACCGCCAGTGACGTCGCCACAACGCTTTTCATGCCCAGATCGCTGTAGCGGGTCAGCGCCGGAATGATCACGAACCCGCCGCCAACCCCCAACAACCCGGACAGCAACCCGGAGCCCACGCCGGTCAGCGTCAGTGCGCGCAGGCAGGGCATGGTCCAGCGCAGGCGGCCCTGCAACGGGTTGAGCACGCAGGGCAGAATCTCTGCGCGCGGCGGCGGTTGGCCGTGACGCAATTCGCGGCTGGCCCTGATGAACATGCGCGTGCAGGCGTACAGCAGCACGACCGAAAAGACCAATGCCAGCGGTGTATTGGGCAGTCGATGGGCGAGCCACAGGCCCAGAGGTGCCATCAACACACCGATGGATGCGATGTACCCGGCAGCGCGATAGCGAACGATGCCCTGACGCAGCCCCAGCACCGCGCCGATTCCCGCCGCCAGCCCGACGGCCAGCAGGCCGACAGGTGCCGCTTCGACAATCGACAGGCCAAGACCAAAAACCAGCAGCGGGACCGCGAGAATGCCACCGCCTGCGCCTGTCAGCGCCAGTACCACGCCAATGATCGCCCCCAGGCCAACGCCCAGCAGTTGATGCTCATCCATGCCTGGCGTCAGCCTTTTCCGGTTTGGCCAGCCATTCACGTCCCTTGAGCATGCCATGCCAGTAAAGTACGGGCAGAATGCGTTCTTTCAGCCACCAGGCCAGCCGGGTCGGTTGACGGCCATCCAGCAGCCAGCGCGGGAAGCTCGGCGCAACCTTGCCGCCATAGGTGAATTCAGCCAGTACGATCCGGCCTTTCTCGACGGTCAGCGGGCACGAGCCATAACCGTCGTAGACGGCAGACTCACTCCGACGACCCAGCGCGACCAGCACATTATTGGCCACCACCGGTGCCTGCTTGCGGGCGGCTGCGGCGGTTTTGGCGTTGCTGGTATTGGTGGCATCGCCGAGACCATGAACATTGGCGAACTGTCGGTGCCGGAGCGTGGCAGGGTCCACGTCCACCCAGCCTGCGGCATCGGCCAGCGGGCTGCTGCGAATGAAGTCGGGGGCAATCTGCGGTGGCACCACGTGCAGCATTTCAAAGCTGTGCTCGACGGTTTCGCTGCTGCCATCGGCCTGCGTGCAAACAAACGTAGCACGCTTGCCCGGCCCGTCGACGGCCACCAGCCGATGGCTGAACTTGAGGTCGATGGCGTAACGCTCGATGTACTTCATCAGCGCCGGTACATAGTCCGCCACACCGAACAGCACGCCACCGGCGTTGAAGAACTGCGTATTGATCTGCGCCAGACGGCCGGTTTTCAGCCAGTGGTCACAAGACAGGTACATGGCCTTCTGTGGCGCACCGGCGCATTTGATCGGCATGGGCGGCTGAGTAAACAGCGCGCGCCCTTGCTTCAAGCCCTGCACCAGCTTCCAGGTATAGGGTGCCAGGTCATAGCGATAGTTGGAGGTCACGCCGTTGGCACCCAGCGTCTCGACCAACCCGTCGATGGCCGCCCAGTCCAGCTTCAGACCGGGGCAGACCACCAGTTGCTGATAGGCAAGCATGCGCCCGTCGGCGAGCGTCAGGGTATTGTGCTGCGGTTCGAACGTCGCCACGGCGGCCTTGATCCACTGCACGCCTTTGGGAATCAGCGACGCCATGCTGCGTGCCGTCGACTGCGGCGTGAAAATGCCCGCGCCGACCATGGTCCAGCCCGGCTGGTAATAGTGGGTATCGGCAGGGTCGACCAGCGTGATCTGCAGGGCAGCATCACGGGCGAGCAGGCTTGCGGCGGTGGCGATACCGGCAGCACCGCCACCGACGATCAGGATCTGACAGCTAGTTGTCGAAGCATTCATCACAGGGTTTCCCAAGGCGGGCAGCGGTCAAAAGGCATTGAGCGGGATCTTCAGGTAGACGACGCCGTTGTCTTCCGGCTCGGGAAAGTGCCCGCAGCGCATGTTGACCTGCACCGAAGGCAGCATCAGTACGGGCATATCCAGCGTCACGTCACGGGCTTCACGCATGCTGACGAACGCGTCTTCATCTACGCCGTCATGAACATGGATGTTGCTGGCGCGCTGTTCGGCGACGGTGGTCATGTATTTCAGCTCACGACCGTTGGGCAGGTAGTCGTGGCACATGAACAGCAGGGTGTCAGGCGGCAACGCCAGCAACTTGTGAATGGAGCGGTACAGCGTGCGCGCATCGGCTCCGGGAAAGTCGCAACGCGCGGTGCCGTAATCGGGCATGAACAACGTGTCGCCGACAAACGCGATGGTTTTGTCGTCGACCTGCACAAGGTAACTCATGCACGCTGGTGTATGCCCGGGCGTATGCATGGCCTTGACCTGAAGTGTTCCAAGGGCAAACGACGCGTTATCTTCCAGCAGCACATCGAACTGGCTGCCATTGCGGGCAAAGTCAGACGGCGCGTTGAACAGCGCGCCAAAGGTTTCCTGCACGGCGGTGATGTGGCTGCCGATGACGATTTGTCCGCCAAGCTGCTGTTTCAGATACGGCGCAGCCGAGAGGTGATCCGCGTGCACATGGGTTTCGAAAATCCACTGCACCGAAGCCCCCAGCGCCTGTACCCGGCCGATCATCCGGTCGGCAGACTCGGTCCGGGTGCGGCCCGACTTGGGGTCGTAATCGAGCACGCTGTCGATCAGCGCGCACTGCTTGCTGTACAGGTCCATCACCAGGTAGCTGATGGTCCAGGTATGGCTGTCGAAGAGGGCTTCGACATAAAGTTTTTCACCGATGATCATGTGCAATTCCCATGGCTGTAAATCGCCTCGAGGCCCGTTTGGTCAAGCCGGACGGTTGGCAGTCGTTGCTATGACTTCTCAATAACCATGCCAACGGCCGGAAAACCTGTTGAGCATAGTAAATACAGGGCGTTGAGGGATTCTGCGGAAACCCGCATGATGGCTGCCAAGACGCTGACTGCCACATTTTGGCAGTCGCTTGGCAGACAGTGGCATAAGCTGGCAGCGAGATGGGTTAAGCTGCGACCAATCCACAGGAGCAAGCATGACCCTCATCGCCACCGATTTTCCCGGCAGTCGCATGCAGTCACTGGTGTCATACCTCGAACATGACCTGCGACCGACCATCGTTCTGGACACCGACTACAACATCATCGCGGCCAACACCGCCTATCAGCGCCAGTTCGGCGTTGAAGGCACGCCCCATGTGGGCGAGAAGTGTTATCGGGTGTCACATCAGTTCGCGGTGCCGTGCGATCAGGCCGGTGAGCATTGCCCGATGCGCAAGGCCCACGAAACGCGGCTTCCGGAGCGTTTGCTGCATATTCACCACACACCTCGCGGCCCTGAGCATGTGGATGTGGAGCTGCGGCCGATTCTCGATGACGGGGGTGAAGTCATCGCCTACGTCGAGCGACTGAGTTCGGTGGCCGTGGCGTCGGTCCAGCCGCAGCAGCATGGGCTGGTCGGTCGCTCAGCGGCGTTCAAGGAAGTTCTGGGTGCCTTGCAACGCGCTGCGCCCGCGCAGATTCCGGTGCTGCTGCAGGGTGAGTCGGGTACCGGCAAGGAATTGTTCGCTCGCGCACTGCACGCCAGCAGCGCCAGATCCGCCGGGCCGCTGGTGGTGGTCGATTGCACCGGGCTTACCGAAACCCTGCTGGAGAGCGAGCTGTTCGGCTATGAAAAGGGCGCATTCACCGGGGCGTTACAGCGCAAGACCGGTCTGGCCGAAGCCGCTCATGGCGGCACGTTGTTCCTTGATGAAATCGGCGAGGTGCCGCTGGCCATGCAGGTCAAGCTGTTGCGGCTGATCGAATCAGGCAGCTTCCGCCCGGTGGGCAGCCTGCGCACGGTGCATTCGGATTTTCGGCTGGTAGTGGCCACCCACAAACCGCTCAGGGAGATGGTCGCCGATGGCAGTTTTCGCCAGGATTTGTTTTACCGCATCAGCGCTTTCCCGATCCGTCTGCCGGCACTGCGCGAACGCAGTGAAGACCTGCCGCTGCTGATCGACAGCCTGCTGCAACGCATCGCGCCCGGCGCTGCTCCGCGTGTCGACCCCTCGGCCATGAACCTGCTGAGTGTGTACAGCTACCCCGGCAACATTCGCGAACTGCGCAACATACTCGAACGCGCCCGTTTATTTACCGACGACGGCATCATTCGCGCGCAGGACCTGCCCGCCGAGGTGCGCGGCCAGGGCGAAGAAGCGGGTGGCGTGACTTACCGCCAGCAGGACGACGGCCTGGAGAAGCTCGCCCATGCACTGCGAGTGTTCAACGGCTCGCGCAGCGAACTGGCCAGAGAGCTGGGGCTGAGCGAACGCACCCTGTATCGACGCTTGCGTGCCCTCGGTATTCCGCGCTGAAGCACAGACACTATGACGCAGAGCGTCATGAACGGCATTCCCACGCTGGAGCGTGCGGAACGATAATCGTAACTATCGTACGGCGCTCCCCCACTGGAGCGTGCGGAACGATAATCGTAACTATCGTGCGGCGCTCCGCGTCGCATGCCTTTCTGGACGCTCCGCGTCCTCTTGGCGACGCAGAGCGTCGAGAACTGCATTACCGCGCTGGAGCGTGCGGAACGATCATCGTAACTATCGTGCGGAGCTCCCCCACTGGAGCGTGAGGAACGATAATCGCAACTATCGTGCGGCGCTCCGCGTCGCATGCCTTTCTGGACGCTCTGCGTCCTCCCTTGAGCGCGTTACTTGAACGTCACAACCCCACCGGCCAGGGACTCAACCCGCGCCAGCGATTCCACTCTATAGCCCTGTGCATCCAGTTCGGCACGGCCGCCCTGGAAGGACTTCTCGATCACGATCCCCAGCCCGGCCACGGTCGCACCGGCCTGTTTGATGATCGAGATCAGCGCCTGCGAGGCTTTGCCGTTGGCGAGGAAGTCATCAATGATCAGCACGTGGTCGTCGCTGCTCAGATGACGCGGCGAGATCGCCACCGTGCTCTCCACCTGTTTGGTGAACGAGTACACGGTCGCCGACAGCAGGTTTTCGGTCAGGGTCAGGGACTGGTGCTTGCGGGCGAAAATCACCGGCACGCCCATGTTCAGACCCGCCATGACGGCCGGCGCAATGCCGGAAGCTTCGATGGTCACGATTTTGGTCACGCCAGCGTCGGCGAACAGACGGGCGAATTCGTCACCAATTTCCTTCATCAAGGCCGGATCGATCTGATGGTTGAGAAACGCATCGACTTTCAGCACCTGATCGGACAATACGATGCCTTCTTCGCGAATCTTCTTGTGCAGTGCTTCCACTTCAATTCCTAGACTGCGCCATTGCGCAATAAATGATCAATTTCGTTTGTCGACTAGCGTTTCAGCATGGCGCGAATATCGGCAAGCGCGGTATTGCCGCGAACCGCTTTGACTTCCGTCGGAGTGTCGTCATTGCCTTCCCAGGCCAGGTCATCCGGGGGCAGCTCATCCAGAAAGCGGCTTGGCGCGCAGTCGATGATTTCACCGTACTGCTTGCGCTTGGCGGCGAACGTGAAGGCCAGAGTCTGCCGCGCGCGCGTAATGCCGACATAGGCAAGACGGCGTTCTTCTTCGATGGTGTCGGCTTCGATGCTGGAGCGGTGCGGCAGGATCTCTTCTTCCATGCCCATGATGAACACGTAAGGAAACTCCAGACCCTTGGAGGCGTGCAAGGTCATCATCTGCACGCCTTCGGCACCATCTTCCTCTTCCTGCTGACGTTCAAGCATGTCGCGCAGGACCAGCTTGCCGATGGCTTCCTCGATGGTCATACCGCCTTCTTCGTCCTTTTCCAGCGTGTTTTTCAACGCCTCGATCAGGAACCAGACGTTACTCATCCGGTAATCAGCGGCCTTTTCGCTGGAGCTGTTCTGCCGCAGCCAGTTCTCGTAGTCGATGTCCATGACCATGCTGCGTAGCGCGGCGATGGGGTCGTTCTGTGCGCATTGCTGGCGCACGCCGTCCATCCAGCGCTTGAAGCGCTGCAAACGGTCGGTGTAACGGCTGTCCAGGTGCTCGCCCAGGCCGATTTCTTCGGTGGCGGCGTACATCGAGACCTTGCGTTCGGTGGCGTAGTTACCGAGTTTTTCCAGCGTGGTCGAGCCGATTTCTCGACGCGGCACGTTGATGACCCGCAGGAAGGCGTTGTCGTCGTCCGGGTTCACCAGCAAACGGAAATACGCCATCAGGTCTTTCACTTCCTGGCGACCGAAGAAGCTGTTGCCGCCGGAGAGTCGATACGGCACCTGGTGATGCTGCAATTTGAGTTCGATCAGCTTGGCCTGGTAGTTGCCGCGATACAGGATGGCGAAGTCGCTGTAGGGCCGGTCGGTGCGCAGGTGCAGGGTGAGGATTTCCATCGCCACGCGCTCGGCTTCGGCATCTTCGTTACGGCAACGGATGACACGGATTTCGTCGCCGTGGCCCATCTCGGACCACAGCTGCTTTTCGAAGGCGTGCGGGTTGTTGGAGATGAGCACGTTGGCGCAGCGCAGGATGCGGCTGGTGGAACGGTAGTTCTGCTCCAGCATGACGACTTTCAACGACGGGTAGTCGTCCTTGAGCAGCATCAGGTTTTCCGGTCGCGCACCGCGCCAGGCGTAGATCGACTGGTCGTCGTCGCCCACCACGGTGAACTGATGGCGCGAACCGATCAGCAGTTTAACCAGCAGGTACTGGCTGGCGTTGGTGTCCTGATATTCGTCCACCAGCAGGTAGCGCACCTTGTTCTGCCATTTCTCCAGAATGTCGGCGTGTTCCTGGAACAGCTTGACCGGCAGCAAAATGAGGTCGTCGAAGTCCACCGCGTTATACGCCTTGAGCGTGCGCTGGTAGTGGGTGTAGACGATGGCGGCGGTCTGTTCCTTGGGGTTGCGGGCGTTTTCCAGCGCGTCGGCAGGCAGGATGAGGTCGTTTTTCCACGAGCCGATCATGTTCTTGATCTCGTCGACACCGTCGTCGCCCGAATACTCTTTCTGCATGATGTCGGTCATCAGGGCCTTGACGTCGGTCTCGTCGAAGATCGAGAAGCCCGGTTTGTAGCCCAGCCGCGTGTGTTCCTTGCGGATGATGTTCAGACCCAGGTTGTGGAAGGTCGAAACCGTCAGGCCGCGTCCTTCGCCGCCTCGGAGCAGCGTACCGACGCGCTCCTTCATCTCGCGCGCGGCCTTGTTGGTAAAGGTCATGGCGACAATGTACTGGGCGCGGATGCCGCAGTTCTGGATCAGATGCGCAATCTTGCGGGTGATCACACTGGTCTTGCCGGAACCGGCACCGGCGAGCACCAAAAGAGGGCCGCCGACGTAGTTCACGGCTTCCTGCTGCCGGGGATTGAGTCGGGACATGGCGGTATGAAGAGTCGTCTGTAAAAAAGGTCGGGCATTTTAACAGGCCCACGGGTTTGTGCAGCGGTCATCGTAGCCAGACAGTGATCGCTATCTAATTCTTCTGTTTTTGTTACATTTGCGCCGCGACGCAACGATACGTGTATTTGTCATGCTCCAGCGGGAGTGCGGCCACCGGTTTTTCCTTTGCACTTAGGAAGTTAGATTGCCTACACCTGTCGAACCCTTGCGATTGCTGTTATTGGCGCACGAGCCTTTCTGGTACGCGCTGCTGCGCGATTGCCTCACTGCGCCGGGCAGCAACGTAATACTTCTGCATGGCGAGAACTGGGACGCTTTCAGCGCCGGGTACGCTAACGAGCGCAGCACCGTGCTGCTGACAACGCCCGACCTGCAGCCCAGAACCGGAACCTGCCTGCTGCCCACCGTGGTGCTGCTCGAAAAGGAACCGCTGGTCGGACCGAGTGGCGTCAGTGACTGGCTGGTGCGCGATGCATTGACCGGCGATGCGCTGCGCCGCTGCCTGCGCTATGTCCACGAGCGCAGTCGCCTGGAAGACAGCCTGCGGCGTCTGGTCGGTCAGGACCCATTGACCGGCATCGCCAATCGTCAGGGTTTTCAGGCGCTGTTGACGGCGCGTCTGGCCGAGGGTGGCAGCCTGGCGCTGGGGCATCTGGACCTGGACAACTTCCGCCGCGCCAACGATTCGCTGGGGCATCAGGCCGGTGACCGACTGATTCTGCAAGTCGTGGCACGTCTGAAAAACCAGCTCGCTGCGGGCGATCAGCTTGCACGCCTGGGCGGCGACGAATTCGCCCTGTTGATTGACACCCGCACAACACCTGCACGCGCCATGCAACTGGCCGAGCGAATTACTGACGTGCTGTCCGAACCCTACTGGGTCGATGGCGAAAGCCTGCTGCTGGGTTGCAGCCTGGGCATTGCCCATTCACAAACCCGGCCCGAAGCAGACCCGCTGATGTGGCACGCCCACATCGCCATGCGCCAGGCCAAGAGCACGCAGGGCTGCACCTTTCATCTGTTCGACGAGCGCATCAACCGCAACGCCCGCAGCCTGGCCGATCTGGAAGGCGAGCTGCGACGAGCCCTGCGCCGCGATGAACTGGAGTTGCATTATCAGCCGCGGCTGTGCCTGGAGACCGGGCGCGTTGTCGGCCTGGAAGCGCTGGTACGCTGGCGCCACCAGGCGCGCGGGCTGCTGCCGCCCAGTGAGTTCGTGCCACTGGCCGAGCAAAGCGGCCTGATCGTGCCGCTCGGCTACTGGGTCATTTTCCGCGCACTGCGTGACATGCAGGCCCTGCGCGAGCAAGGATTTGCGCCATTGCACATGGCGATCAACCTGTCGTTCCGGCAATTTCAGGACAGCCAGTTGTTGCCGACACTGAGCCGCCTCATCGAGGAACTCGACGTCGACGCGCACTGGCTGGAGTTCGAACTGACCGAAACTGCCGTCATGCGGCGCAGCGATCAGGTCCTGCAGACCATGGATGCAATGCGGCGGCTGGGTGTGCGCTTTTCGCTGGATGATTTCGGTACGGGCTACTCGTCGTTCATGCACCTCAACAGCCTGCCCATCGCGCTGCTCAAGATCGACATGGGCTTTGTCGGGCAGATGGAGCTACGCGAAGAGAACCGCAAGCTGGTCAACGCCATGATCAAGCTGGCCCACAACCTGAACCTGGAAGTGGTCGCCGAGGGCGTCGAAACCGCCGGGCAACTGGAGTTGCTGCGCGATTTCGGCTGCGACCAGGTGCAGGGTTATCTGATCAGCAGGCCGCTGCCGATAGCGGATCTGGTGGCTTACCTGCGCTCGGAAGCCGCCAATACGGGTGCATCAAACTCCGGATGACGGCGCGCCGGATCAGGCCGGCACCGCCAACCCGGCTGCCTCCCGACGCAACAGGCGAGCCGTCTTCCATTCAAACGCATAGGTCAGCGCCACGGCAGAGCAGAATAGACCCAGCGCCAGCCCCCACCAGACGCCTGAAGCACCGGCATCGGTAGAAAAGCCGAGCAACCAGGCGGCAGGCGCGGCAATCAGCCAGTAACAGCCCAGACCGATCAGGAACGTGGTGCGCGCATCCTTGAGCCCGCGAATCGCCCCCATCGCAATCGTCTGAGTACCGTCGAAGAACTCGAACAGGGCCGCAATGGCCAGCAGTTTTGCGGCCAGCACGACAATCTCGGCAAAGGCCGGGTCATTGATATCCAGAAACAGACCGATGACCACATTAGGCGCCAGCCAGAACAGCAACCCGAACATCAGCATCACGCAGCCGCCAAAACCGATGCCCAGACGGCCAGCCATGCGCACCATCAACAGGTTGCCCGCGCCATAATGCTGGCCGATACGCATGGTTACCGCATAGGACATTCCCACCGGAACCATGAACGCCATGGACACTGTCTGCAGGGCGATCTGGTGCGCGGCCATTTGCGTACTGCCCATTGCCCCCATGCAGAACGCTGCGAAGGTGAACAGGCCGACTTCCACCGCATAGGTCCCGCCAATCGGCAGGCCGAGACGCCAGAGTTCTCTCAGATGGGTGCGCGACAGCTTCGAAAGCCCCTTGCTGATCGGGTACGCCGCGTAGGCCGGATGGCGCTTGATATGCAGCGCCAGCGCCAGGGCCATGCAGTTGGTCACAATCGCGGTCACCAGCCCGATGCCCATCAGCCCCAGATTCGGCAGCCCGAGCCATTGATGAATCATCGCGTAATTGAGCACGAAGTTTGCGGCCGCACCGGCCAGACTGATGGTCATGACCGGCCCCGCACGCCCGAGTGCGCTGGTGAAGCCGCGCAATGCCATGAAGCTGAGCAAGCCAGGCAAGGCAAAGGGCAGGGTGATCAGAAACTGGGCAGCCATATGCACGTTGGCTTCGGCCTGACCGAACTGCAACAGGATGGGCTCGAGGTTCCACAGCAGCAGCGCGGCAACCAGCGCCATGCCCCACGCCAGCCACAGACCGGCTTGGGTCAGGCGCGTCGCACCTTCGGTATCACCAGCGCCATGGCGAATCGCGACCAGCGTGCCGACCGCAGCCATCACGCCCACACAAAAGAACGAAACGAAGCTGTACGTGGCCGCACCCAGGCCACCGCCTGCCAGCGCCTCCGGTCCGATCTTGCCCATCATCACCGTGTCGGTGAACACCATCAGCATGTGCGCCATCTGCGATGCAATCAGCGGCCCGGCAAGGCGCAGGATGATCCAGAGTTCTTTAAGTGCGGGCTGCATGTGGGCGGTGCTCTACGGCGGAGTTCGGATGAGGGCCTATTCTGGGCGGTTGGACGCGCAAGCACAAAACGATAAACCTGATGCGCTGCATGAGTAAAACTCATGTGAGACGATTTGCAGTAAAGTAGCCACTCATCGCCAGCAGGAAGCGCCATATGCCTCGCAGTCTCCCCCCTCTTTATGCACTAAGGGCGTTCGAAGCTGCGGCGCGGCATACCTCGTTCACACGAGCGGCCGAGGAGCTTTCGATTACTCAAAGTGCAGTAAGCCGTCACATCCGCACGCTGGAAGAGCACTTTGCCTGTCGTTTGTTTCAGCGCAACGGGCGCAACTTGCAACTGACTGAATCAGCGCGTGCGCTGTTGCCCGGCGTGCGTGATGGGTTTTTGGCGCTTGAGCGAGCCTGCAGCACTTTGCAGACCGACGAAGGCATTCTGCGCATGAAAGCGCCATCGACGCTGACCATGCGCTGGTTGCTGGCGCGGCTCAGTCGCTTCCGTCATCTGCAAGTAGGCAACGAGGTGCAGCTGACCAGCGCCTGGATGGATATCGATGCCGTGGACTTTACTCTGGAGCCTTTCGACTGCGCGATTTTACTCAGTCACGGGCATTTCCCCTCGGACTGGGAAGCCACTTTGCTGTTCCCGGAGCTGTTGATTCCGGTGGGGGCACCTACGTTGTTGAAGGACCCGCCATGGGACGTGAAGCGGCTGGCCAAGGCCGAGTTGCTGCATCCCACCCCTGACCGGCGTGACTGGCGCACCTGGCTGAACCGCATGGGGCTGGCCGATCAGGTGTCGCTCAAAGGCGGGCAGGTGTTCGATACGCTTGAGCTGGGAATGATTGCAGCGGCACGCGGTTACGGCGTATCGATGGGCGACTTGCTTATGGTCGCCGAGGACGTGGCTCAGGCCCGTCTGAGCCTGCCGTGGCGCACCGCGGTATTCAGCGGAGAAAATTATTATCTGGTCTGGCCGCGCACAAGGCCCGGCGCAGAGCGGTTGCGTCGCCTCAGCGATTTTCTGCAGACGGAAGTCAACGCTATGGAGTTGCCGTTAGTTGAAGTACTGCATTAAAAATTAGTTTAGTATTGAACTGCCATCATTGGTTAATGTCGCGACCGTTACTCAAGTAACGACTCTGGTGGCCGAAGCACTGCTTAACGACTGCCTGTTCAGGCAGCTTAAAACACTCATTAATTTGTTCGCTGAATGGTAAGCCACGGATCAGGCAACTCCAATCATTCGGCATGGAGTCTCTATGTCCAAGCCCCGTACCCGAATTGCCTCGCAACTCGGTATTGCTCTGGCCGTGATCCTGGCTGTGGTTATCAGCGGCAGCACCCTGTTCGCGTTAAGGTCTCTGGACGCGTCCAACCTGGTCATTCGCGAAGAGCACATGTCGAGCGAAGCCAGATTGCTCGCCGACCAGTTGAGCACGTTTCACAGCACACTGCGTGATAGCACTCAGCGCCTCAGTGGTCTGTTCGAAAAGCGCTTTGCCGGTGGCCTGAGCCTGCAACCCGACAAACCGGTCACAGTGGCGGGCACTTCCACGCCAGGCCTGTTCCTGCGTGATACCGCACTGAACAACGACTTTGCCGAGGTTGATGAATTCCGCTCGATGACCGCGGGCGTGGCGACGATTTTCGTGCGCAGCGGCGACGACTTTGTTCGTATCAGCACTTCTCTGAGCAAACAAGATGGCACGCGCGCCATCGGTACCGTGCTGGATCGCAAGGGCGCAGCCTACGAGCGTTTGATCGCCGGTCAGAGCTATGTGGGCAAAGCGGTGTTGTTTGATCGCTATTACATGACTCAGTACAGCCCGGTTCGCGACAGCAGCGGCAAGATCATTGCGGCGCTGTTTGTGGGCTTCGATTACACCGACGCACAGAAAACCCAGTTCGATAACCTCAAGAGCTTTCGCATTGGCTCTACCGGCTCGCTGGCACTGCTGGACGAAAAAGGTGCCTGGCTGGTTCCGCCGGCGGGCGTCAAATCTCTGGACGGTGCAGCGAAGTCCGTTGCCGACCTCGCCAGCAAACCGGGCAAGGCGCAGTTCTGGGATGACGGCGATGACGACTACTACAGCGTTGGCCAGCCGTTCGCTGGTGGCCCCTGGACCGTCATTGCCAGCATGCCGCGTGACGAAATCAGTGAAGTGACCTGGAACGTCGGCACCCAGCTGGCCATCGGCAGTGTGCTGGCCATGCTGATCGCGGTGATCAGCGCGATCTGGTTGCTGCGCAGCAAGCTGCGTCCACTGTCCGAACTGGTACGCCAGGCCGATGCATTGGGTGCGGGCGACCTGAGCGTCCGCCTGAATGTGACGAGCAATGACGAGATCGGGCAGCTGTCGGGCAGCTTCAACAAGATGAGCGAAGCGCTGTCATCAATGGTGTCGCATATCCGTACTGCGGCGCAGGAAGTCAGCACTCGCGCCCACGCATTGTCCGGCCTGTCCGGTGGCGCGTTCGAGGGCATGGAGCAACAGTCCGGCGAAATCACCAGCATGGCCGGTGCCGTCGAGGAGTTCAGCGCCACGTCGATGAACATCGCTGACAACATGAGCAATACCGAGCGTCTGGCACAGGAAAATGCGCAGCAGACGCGCATTGGTCGTACCTCGATGGACGAGGCGTCTTCATCGCTGCAACAGATCGCAACCTCGCTGAGCAGTACGGCAACGGTCATCGACACACTGGGCCAGCGCTCGCAGGAAATTGGCAGCATTGTCGGGGTGATTACCTCGATTGCCGACCAGACCAACCTGCTGGCGCTCAACGCCGCCATCGAGGCCGCACGTGCCGGTGAACAAGGCCGCGGCTTTGCCGTGGTGGCCGATGAAGTGCGCAGCCTGGCTTCTCGTACCCGTGAAGCGACGGACGAAATCTCCGGCATGATTGCCAGCATTCAGCAGGAAACCGGCAACGCCATCAGCACTATGCAACAGGGCAACACCCTGATGCAGGAAGGCCTGTCGCTTAACGCCAAAGTGGCCTCGGCACTGGCCCAGATCGACGAACAAAGCCGCTCGGCCGGTCACCAGTTCGCCGCCATCACCACCGCAACCCAGGAACAAAGCAGCACCGCCACCATGCTCAGCAGCAACCTGCAAAGCATCGCCATGGCCAACAGCGAACAGCGCCAGGTGATGTCCAACCTGGCGGTCACCGCTCAGGAGCTGAATGGGTTGGCGACAGAACTGCGTAACGAGGTTGACCGGTTCCGTTGATGGCTGCTGGAAGCCTGACACTATCGTACCCATGCTCCGCGTCGGAGGGCGATAAGTGCTCTCAAGAACACCATCGTACCCATGCTCCGCGTGGGTATGCCGTTCTGGACGCTCTGCGTCCTCTCCTGAATAAGCGGTGTGGCGTAAATCCATGACGCAGAGCGTCACGAACGGCATTCCCACGCTGGAGCGTGCGGAACGATAATCCCAACTGTCGTGCCGAAGCTCTTCAGCCATCGTGCGATGCTCCGCGTCGCATGCCGTTCTGGACGCTCCGCGTCCGGTCTTGCGTTTGCGGTGCGGCGCAGACTTGTGACGCAGAGCGTCACGAAAGGCATTCCCACGCTGGAGCGTGCGGAACGATAATCTCAACTGTCGTGCCGAAGTTCTTCAGCCATCGTGCGACGCTCCGCGTCCGGTCTTGCATTTGCGGTGCGGCGCAGACTTGTGACGCAGAGCGTCACGAACGGCATTCCCATGCTGGAGCGTGCGGAACGATAATCCAACTGTCGTGCCGAAGCTCTTCAGCCATCGTGCGACGCTCCCGCGTCCGATCTTGCATTTGCGGTGCGGATTTATGACACTTTTATTTCAATGAATCCCACCCTGTGCGATGCTGGCGCCAAGGCTAATAGCCGACTAAAAGCTTAGTAGAGCGTTACACCCTTTCCCCGCTCGCTACATGCACATCTTTCAATTCATCGCCTGAACGGGCAAACCTCAGGGGGCTTTCAGCATGCTGACCCTGCTCGATTTGCTATCTGCCGTCGCCCTGCTGATCTGGGGCACGCATATCGTGCGCACTGGCATCCTTCGTGTTTACGGTGCACAACTTCGTCGTTTACTCAGCCAGAACATGTCCAAGCGACCACTGGCGTTCATCGCCGGCATTCTGGTGACAGCCATGGTGCAGAGCAGCAACGCCACTGCCATGCTGGTGACCTCATTTGTCGGCCAGGGGCTGATGACGCTGACACCGGCGCTGGTGATCATGCTCGGCGCCGATGTCGGCACGGCATTGATGTCCCGCGTGCTGACGTTCGATCTGTCGTGGCTGTCGCCGTTGCTGATTTTCCTTGGAGTGGTGTTCTTTCTGTCGCGCAAGCAGACCCGTGCCGGTCAGTTGGGGCGGGTCGGTATCGGCCTGGGCCTGATCGTGCTGGCGCTGCAATTGATCGTCGCAGCGGCTGCACCGATCACCCAGGCGGCCGGGGTCAAGGTGCTGTTTGCCTCGTTGACCGGCGACCTTCTGCTGGATGCGCTGGTCGGTGCCATGTTTGCGCTGATCTCCTATTCCAGCCTCGCGGCAGTTCTGCTGACGGCCACCTTGGCGGGCACGGAAGTCATTGGTCTGCCAGTGGCGATCGGCCTGGTGATCGGTGCCAATATCGGCAGCGGTCTGCTGGCGTTTCTCAGCACCAGCATGCAGAACGTCGCTGGTCGGCAAGTCGCCTTGGGCAGTCTGCTGTACAAACTGTTCGGCCTGTTGCTGATCATTCCGGTGCTCGACCCGCTGGTTGCCTGGATCGACACGCTGGGCTTTCGTCCGCAGGAGTTGGTGATTGGCTTTCACCTGATCTACAACACGTTGCGCTGCCTGATCATGCTGCCTACCGTTGGCCCGATGGCGCGGTTGTGCGCGGCCTTGCTGCCGCAGCAGAACGAGGTCGGTGGCCTGGCCAAACCTCGCCATCTGGACCTGACCGCACTGTCGACGCCCAGCCTGGCACTGGCCAACGCAGTGCGAGAAACCCTGCGCATGGGCGATTTGATCGAGAGCATGCTGGGCTCGATGCTGGCGGTGCTGCGCGGCACGCAAACAGCGGTTACTCAGGAAGTGCGCCGCCTCAACGATGACGTGGAAGCGCTCTACAGCGCGATCAAGCTATACCTGGCGCAGATGCCGCGTGAGGACCTCGGCGAGCACGATAACCGGCGCTGGGCCGAGATCATCGAGCTGACCATCAATCTGGAACTGGCCAGTGGCCTGATCGAACGCATGCTGCGCAAGATCCAGCAGCAGAAGACCTCGCACCGCCGCTCATTCTCGGAAGTCGGCCTGGAAGAACTCGCCGATCTGCAGATCCAGTTGCAGTCGAACCTGCGTCTGGGGCTCTCGGTGTTTCTCAGCGGTGACGAGGAAAGCGCGCGTCAATTACTGCGTGAAAAACGCCGTTTTCGAGCCCAGGAACGCCGTCTGGCGCATGCTCACGTCAGCCGTCTGCGGCAGAAGGTTGTGCAGAGTATCGAGACCAGTTCGCTGCACCTGGAACTGATTGCCGACATGAAACGCCTGAACTCACTGTTTTGCAGCAGCGCTTATGTGGTACTGGAAACGGCCGACACCGGGGCCTTGTCGAGCGAGAGCGAGCCCGAACGATCACTATGAACGTAAGGGCCGAGGTGAAGTCTGTTAAACATACCGGCCCGCCAGGAAAGCTGTTTTATGCGTTGCCTGCTGTTCGCTTGTCTGCTCCTCGGTTCACTCCCTTCGTTTGCCCTTGACCGCCTTCAGGTCGAGGGCTATCTGCTGCCCAATGGTTTGCAAGTCCTTCTCAAGCCCGGTTCCGAAAAGGGTCACGTCGCCATCCGGCTGGTGGTAGGTATCGGTTTCGATGACTTCCCCTGTCAGGACAAGGAGCTGCCGCATCTGCTGGAACATCTTCTGTTCAGCGGGGTTGATGACAGCGGTGAAGGCGGTCTGGAAGAGCGCATGCAGGCACTGGGCGGCGAGTGGAACGCATTCACCAGCAATGCCGATACTACCTTCGTGATTGAAGCCCCCGCGCGAAACCAGCGCAAGGTGCTCGACCTGCTGCTGGAGATCATGACCAGAACCGAGCTCAGCCAGGCACGACTGGACGGCGTCAAACGCGTTGTAGAGCGCGAAGACGGCGGGCACTTTTCACATTTGCAGCGCCTGCTCGACCGGCGTGACTCGGGGCGCAGCGCCAGCAGTCAACTGGCGGTGGAGCTGGGCCTCAAATGCGCCGAGCGTCCTGAAGTGGATGGTATCAAGCTGGGCCATATCGAAGACGTATTTGCCAACTGGTACGCGCCCAATAACATGACGCTGATCGTGGTTGGCGATCTGGACAAGCTGCTGCCGGCCTATCTGGAGCGCACTTACGGCAAACTGGCACCCACCGACCCGATCGATCACCCGCCGCTGGCGCAAAGCTCGGGTTCAGCCGAGCCGCGACGCGAGCTTGAGCGCGGCGGGCTGGGCGAGAGTGCCAGGCTGCACCTGATCTACCCCGAGCCACAGCTCGACGACCAGCACGACGAAACCTGGGAGCTGGTCAAAGCCTATCTTGACTGGACGCTCTACACCGAGCTGCGTCTGAAACACAGTTTGTCGTACGGTCCTTCTGCCGAGCGGGAAGTGTTCGGCGATGTCGGGTTTTTGAGCCTGAATGCCGATGTCGAACGTGACGATGCCGATGAAGCCGAGCGGGACATCCGCAATATGGTCGAGCGCCTGCAAAAAGAAGGCATGCAGCCCGCTACATTTGCGCGGTTGCAACAGCTCGCCATCGACCGGCAATCGTGGGCCACACAGGGCAATAGTGCGCTGGCCGACTATTATTGGAGCGCGCTCAATGATTACGAAAACGGGCGCTTTGAGGACCCGGCCAAACGCATCAAGGCGGTGAAACTGGAGACAGCCAGTCAGGCCATGCGCCAGCTGCTCGCCCAGCCGGGCTACATGCGAATTGAAAAGCCTCTGTTCAGTTATGACGGCCTGTATTGGCTGATTGGCGGGGTGCTGGGCCTGATAGCCTTGTTGGCCATGTGGCGCTGGCGTGTACGCAATAAATAGAATTCTGACGCCGAACTACATTGGTGGTGTTGGCTGCGCGCCGCGCTTGTTACGCTGCGCGGTTTTTTGTATGAACAGAACCGAGTGAACCCCCGAATGTTTGACGTGAACCGCTATGTGACGCCCGTGCTCAACTTGATGCAGCGCTATCCGGGGCTCATTGCGGCGTTTGGTTTTGTTTCAGGTATCGCCAGTTTTATCCTGGTCGACCGCCAGGCAGGGCTGGCCACCTGGATCGCCGTGGTAATGCTGATCAGCTGGCTGTGGCTGATGGTCGAAAACACTATGGTCGGGTTGCTCAACAAGGCGCTGGGCCGCGAGATTCCGCAGGGCTTGCTGCGCTACGGCACGCAGATGATCCATCAGGAAAGCCTGTTCTTCGTGCTGCCGTTCTTTTTCATTACCACCACCTGGAACAGTGGTCAGGCGGTATTCACTGCGGTGCTCGGCGCCGCCGGGCTGATCTCAATCATCGACCCTCTCTACTACAAGTGGCTGGCGCCCAGACGCTGGCTGTTCATGACGTTGCACACTCTTACGCTGTTCGCGGCACTGCTGACCGCGCTGCCGATCATCCTGCACCTGACCACCGCCGAGAGTTACAAACTGGCGCTGGGCGTGGCGATGCTGCTGTCGGCGCCCAGCCTGATGTCCAACTTCCCGCTCAACACCTGGCGCAGCGCACTGGCCGTGATCAGCATCATCCTGGCCATCGGCGCGGCGGGCTGGTTGCTACGCTCCTGGGTGCCGCCTGCGACGCTGTGGTTGACTGAAGTGGCGGTGAGCCCGGACTTCGATAACAAGAACCGTACGCCGGGCGACAGTATTTCGCTGATCAGCGCCAAGCAGCTGCGCAACGGCGGCCTGTATGCATACACCGCCATCAATGCGCCGCGCGGGCTGGACGAGCGTATCTACCATGTGTGGTGGCATGAAGGCGAAGAGATGGACCGCATCGCGCTGGATATCCACGGCGGCCGCAAGGAAGGCTATCGCGCCTGGACGCGCAAGCAAAACTTCCCGGAGGACGTGACAGGACGCTGGCAGGTGAGGGTGCTGACCGAGGACGGCCAGATGATCGGCGTGCTGCGTTTTGTCGTCACTGACAATGACCAGCCAGCAGTCAAGCGACCTACCGGGCGGATAATCAAGCTCAAGCCGGGCGGCGACTCGGCCGAAGAGACTACGCCTGAGTCCGCACCGGCTGATGAGCCGAAGCAGGAGAAGCAGGAGGCTGCGCCTGCCGAAGCAGCCCCCGCGGAGTCTGCGCCTCAGGCTCCGGCGCAGTAATGTTTCAGGTCGCGGTCGCGCCGAAGAACCAGTAGCAGACGAAGATCGCGGCCACGACACCGGAAAACTCGGCCAGCAGCGCGCAGCCCACCGCATGGCGAGCGCGCTGAATGCCCACGGCGCCGAAGTACACGGCAAGGACGTAGAACGTGGTCTCGGTGCTGCCCTGAATCGTGGCAGCGGCCAATGCAGCGAAGCTGTCCACGCCCTGGGTCTGCATGGTTTCGATCAACAGGGCACGGGCGGCGCTGCCCGAGAAGGGTTTGACCAGCGCGGTCGGCAACGCATCGACGAAGCGCGTGTCCAGCCCCAGCCACTGCACCAGATGCCGAATGCCTTCCAGGCCGAAGTCCAGCGCGCCGGATGCGCGCAGCACGCCCACCGCACAGAGCATGGCGACCAGATAAGGCAGCAGGCTCTTGGCGACGTCGAAACCTTCCTTCGCACCTTCGACGAAGGCCTCGTAGACCAGCACCTTGCGTAGCGTGCCGATGATCAGAAACATCATGATCAGGCCGAACAGCGTGAGGTTGCCCAGAATCGACGACAGACCCGCCAGCGCAGCCGCCGACAGCGTGCCGAGAAAAGCCATGAAGGTGCCCAGCAACAGGGCGCCGGGGATGAGGTAGGCGAGCACCACCGGGTCCCACAAGCGCAGACGCTGCATGAACGCGACCGACAGCAGGCCGACGATGGTCGAGACACTGGTGGCCAGCAGGATCGGCAGGAATACCAGGGTCGGGTCAGGCGCACCTTGCTGGGCGCGGTACATGAAGATCGTCACCGGCAGCAGGGTCAGGGATGAGGCGTTGAGCACCAGAAACAGGATCTGCGCGTTACTGGCGGCGGTCTTGCTCGGGTTGAGTTCCTGTAGCGAGCGCATGGCCTTCAGGCCAATCGGCGTGGCGGCGTTGTCGAGACCCAGCGCGTTGGCGGCGAAGTTGAGGGTGATCAGCCCCAGCGCAGGGTGGCCGGGCGGCACCTCCGGCATCAGGCGCAGAAACAGCGGCCCGAGAACCTTGGCCAGCCAGTCGACGATGCCGGCCTTCTCGGCGATGCGCAAAAAGCCCAACCACAGGGTCAGTGTGCCGAACAGTAGCACCATGACCTCGACCGACAGCTTGGCCATGGCAAAGATACTTTCGACCATCGCCGCAAAAATGCCGGCGTTGCCGCCCACCAGCCACTGCACCAGCGCGGAAATCGTCGCCACGACAAAAAAACCAAGCCACAGGCCATTGAGCATCGGATAAGTCCCTCACAAGATGCGGCGATGATAGCGGCGGGGTGCGCTGGAGGGAAATCGGCGGAGGCCGTACGGCGCAATCAAGAGCGGACGCAGAGCGTCCAGAACGGCATGCGACGCAGAGCGTCGCACGATAGTTGCGATTATCGTTCCTCACGCTCCAGCGTGGGAATGCCGTGGGTGACGCTCCGCGTCACAAATCTGAGAGACGCCGCATACTCAAGATCGGACGCGGATCGTCCAGAACGGCATGCGACGCGGAGCGTCGCACGGTAGTTGAATGGTCGTTCCTCACGCTCCAGCGTGGGAATGCAGTGGGTGACGCTCTGCGTCACAAATCTGCGCTGCGCCGCACACTCAAGAGCGGACGCGGAGCGTCCAGAACGGCATGCGACGCAGAGCGTCGCACGATAGTTGAATGGTCGTTCCTCAGGCTAAAGGAATGCCTTGGTTGTATTCAGCGCCCGGCCAGCAGTTCCTGACCGCGGACCACGGCGGTGCGGACCTGTTCGGGTGCGGTGCCGCCGATGTGGTTACGGGCGTTGACCGAGCCTTCCAGGGTCAGCACGGCAAACACGTCCTGCTCGATCTGATTGCTGAACTGACGCAGTTCTTCCAGGCTCATTTCTGCCAGGTCCTTGCCGGTTTCCACACCATATTTCACGGCATGGCCGACGATTTCGTGGCAGTCACGGAACGGCAGACCACGACGGACCAAATAGTCGGCCAGATCGGTCGCGGTCGAGAACCCGCGCAGCGCCGCTTCACGCATGATGGCGTGCTTCGGTTTGATTGCCGGGATCATGTCGGCGAACGCACGCAACGAGTCACGCAGGGTGTCGGCGGCATCGAACAGCGGTTCCTTGTCTTCCTGATTGTCCTTGTTGTAGGCCAGAGGCTGGCCTTTCATCAGGGTCAGCAGGCCCATCAGGGCACCGAACACGCGGCCGCTCTTGCCGCGTACCAGCTCAGGCACATCGGGGTTTTTCTTCTGCGGCATGATCGAGCTGCCGGTACAGAAGCGATCCGGCAGATCAATGAACTGGAACTGCGCACTGGTCCAGAGCACCAGCTCTTCGGAGAAGCGCGACAAGTGCATCATCGCGATGGACGCCGCCGAGCAGAATTCGATAGCGAAGTCGCGATCCGAGACGCCGTCCAGCGAGTTACCGCCCACGACGTCGAAGCCCAGCAGTTTGCAGGTCAGTTCGCGGTCGATCGGGTAGGTGGTGCCTGCCAGCGCAGCGCTGCCCAGAGGCATGCGGTTGAGACGCTTGCGGCAGTCGACCAGACGCTCGTAGTCGCGGCTGAGCATTTCGAACCATGCCAGCATATGATGACCGAATGTAACGGGCTGGGCGGTCTGCAAATGGGTGAAACCGGGCATGATGGTTTCAGCTTCGCGCTCGGCCTGGCCCAGCAGGCCTTGCTGCAGACGCGTGATTTCGCTCAGGATCAGGTCGATTTCGTCGCGCAGCCACAGACGGATATCGGTGGCGACCTGATCGTTGCGGCTGCGACCGGTGTGCAGCTTCTTGCCGGTGATACCGATGCGATCGGTCAGGCGTGCTTCAATGTTCATGTGCACGTCTTCCAGATCGACGCGCCACTCGAACTGGCCGGCCTCGATCTCGGCCTGGATGGTGTTCAGGCCGTCAACGATGGTGTCACGCTCGGCGTCGGTCAGAACGCCCACCTTGGCCAGCATCGTGGCGTGGGCAATGGAGCCCATGATGTCGTGGCGATACAGACGTTGATCGAAGGTGACGGAGGCAGTGAAACGCGCGACAAACGCGTCGACGGGTTCACTGAAGCGGCCGCCCCAGGACTGATTGGTCTTGTCGGTGCTCATGGATTCGCTCGTTGCTAACAGAAAGTGGCGTGCCCGTTACCTGGCACAAGGGCGATTGCGATGATAACAGGGTTGATGCATTTTTATCCCCGGACAGCTTGCCGCTGACGAGGCCAGGGCAGAGACTGGAGGCATGCGAATCGAACCTGTGAAACACGATGCCCGGCCTGTGCCCGGCAAAGACTTTTTCCTCCCCGAACTGTGCCTGCCGCAGGCATTGCTGGTGCTTGTCGTTCTGGCGGAGCTGCTGGTGCTGGTTCTGGTGCTGGTAGAACCGATGCGTACCGGCTTCGACTGGGTACGTCTGGCGCTGATGTCGCTGTTCGTGCAATGGATCGTACTGCTCTCCGCAGCGCTGCTGTGTGGTTTGCGACCCTGGCTGGCGCGCCTGACACCGGGGCTGGCAGGCATGCTCAGCTGCCTGCTGGTGGTCGGCCTGACGTTGCTGTGCACAGCCGTCACCGATGTCTGTCAGCTCACCGGACGGATCTCGATCGGCGGGATGGTCGAGCGCTACCTGCGCTACTCGACCATCGCGTTGATCATGTCCGCCCTGATGCTGCGCTATTTCTATCTGCAGAGTCAGTGGCGCAAGCAGCAACAAGGCGAGCTGCGCGCCAGGATCGAATCGCTGCAGGCGCGGATCCGCCCGCACTTTCTGTTCAATACCCTCAACAGCATTGCCAGCCTGGTTGCCAGCAACCCGGTCAAGGCAGAGCAGGCGGTACTCGACCTTTCAGACCTGTTTCGCGCCAGTCTGGCCAAGCCCGGCAGCCTGGTAACGTGGGGCGAGGAGCTGGCATTGGCAAAACGATATTTATCGATTGAGCAATATCGTCTTGGCGAGCGTCTACAGTTGGACTGGAGGGTGAGTGCAATTCCCGATGACTTGCCGATTCCCCAGCTAACCTTGCAGCCATTACTTGAAAACGCTTTGATTTATGGCATTGCTCCGCGAGTCGAGGGGGGCGTTGTAACGGTCGAAGCGAACTATGAAGGGGGAGAGTTCATATTGAGCGTCAGTAATCCCTATGAAGAAGTTGCCAATCGGCAGACTTCCAACGGTACTCAGCAGGCTCTGACGAATATAGGCGCACGTATTGCGGCACTTTTTGGCCCGCATGCCAGTCTGAGCGTGGAGCGCCGTGACGGTCGTCACTACACCTGTCTACGCTATCCTTGTGCGAGACTCACGCAGGAAGCCAGAGCTATATGAATGTCCTGATCGTTGATGACGAACCCCTGGCCCGCGAGCGATTGAGCCGCATGGTCAATGAGATTGAGGGTTATCGAGTACTGGAACCCAGCGCCTCCAATGGTGAAGAAGCCTTGGCGCTGATTGAAACTCACAAACCGGACGTGGTGCTGCTCGATATCCGCATGCCGGGTCTCGATGGCCTGCAGGTTGCAGCGCGCCTGTGCGAGCGGGAAGCGCCGCCTGCGGTCGTGTTTTGCACTGCCCACGATGAATTCGCCCTGGAAGCTTTCCAGGTCAGTGCAGTCGGCTATCTGGTCAAGCCTGTGCGCTCCGAGCACCTCGTCGAAGCATTGAGGAAAGCCGAGCGGCCAAACCGCGTGCAACTGGCGGCGTTGACCCGTCCGGCTGCAGAAAGCGGATCGGGCCCGCGCAGCCATATCAGCGCGCGGACCCGCAAAGGTATCGAGCTGATTCCACTTGACCAGGTTATCTACTTCATCGCCGATCATAAGTACGTGACCTTGCGTCATGAGGGTGGCGAAGTGCTGCTGGACGAGCCGCTCAAGGCGCTGGAAGACGAATTCGGCGACCGTTTCGTGCGCATTCACCGCAATGCACTGGTGGCCCGCGAGCGAATAGAACGGTTGCAGCGCACGCCGCTGGGGCATTTTCAGCTGTTTCTCAGAGGGCTTAATGGCGATGCGTTGATCGTCAGTCGCCGCCATGTAGCCGGTGTACGCAAGATGATGCAGCAGCTCTAGAGCTCCCCGCTCTGGAGCCTGGGCATCAAAACCGAGTCACGGAACTGGTCGGTTTTTCAGATCTGTGTGTTCTCCGGTTTGTCTGCGGGGCACCGTCCTGCCCCCTCAGCCGCTGGCCGATTCGGTGATCGAAGTCAGTGGGCTGACGCAAGTTTTCAGTCGGCGCTGAAGCCACCCTGGCTGAGCTGTTATTATCCGTCGCATTCACTCAGTACGGATTGTTCAATGTCCTCTCGCGAAATCCGCATCGCCACGCGCAAAAGTGCGCTGGCACTCTGGCAGGCAGAATACGTAAAGGCCCGTCTCGAACAGGCTCATCCCGGCCTGCTCGTGACGCTGGTGCCCATGGTCAGCCGTGGTGACAAGCTGCTCGACTCCCCACTGTCGAAAATCGGCGGCAAGGGTCTGTTCGTCAAGGAGCTGGAAACAGCGCTTCTGGAAGACAACGCCGATATCGCCGTGCATTCGATGAAAGACGTGCCGATGGATTTTCCACAAGGCCTGGGCCTGTTCTGCATCTGCGAGCGTGAAGACCCACGCGATGCGTTCGTGTCCAACACCTTTGCCAGCCTGGACGAACTGCCAGCCGGCAGCATCGTCGGCACCTCCAGCCTGCGCCGTCAGGCGCAATTGCTGGCGCGTCGTCCCGATCTGCAGATCCGCTTCCTGCGTGGCAACGTCAATACGCGCCTGGCCAAGCTCGATGCCGGCGAGTACGACGCCATCATTCTTGCCGCCGCGGGCCTGATCCGCCTGGGCTTTGAAAATCGTATCACCTCGGCAATCAGCGTTGACGACAGCCTGCCAGCGGGCGGCCAGGGTGCGGTGGGTATCGAATGCCGCAGCGTTGATGCCGAAATTCATGCCTTGCTTGCCCCCCTGCATCACGAAGACACCGCCGTGCGCGTGATTGCCGAACGCTCGCTGAACAAGCACCTCAACGGTGGCTGCCAGGTGCCTATCGCCTGTTATGCCGTGCTGGAAGGCGATGACGTCTGGTTGCGCGGGCTGGTGGGCGACCCGTCCGGTAGTGTATTGCTGCACGCCGAAGCCCGCGCGCCACAGACATCCGCCCAGGCGCTGGGTGTGCAGGTGGCCGAAGCACTGCTGGCGCAGGGTGCCGCCGACATTCTGAAAGCGGTGTATGGCGAGGCCAACAACGAATGAACACCTGGCGCCTGTTGCTGACCCGCCCGGCCGAAGAATCGGCAGCGCTGGCAAACGTGCTGGCCGAGGCCGGTATCTTCAGCAGCAGCCTGCCTTTGCTCGAGACAGAGCCATTGCCCTTGACGCCTGCACAGCGTTCGATCATTTTCGAGCTGCTCAATTATTGTGCAGTGATCGTGGTCAGCAAACCTGCGGCGCGGCTGGCCATCGAGCTGATCGACGAAGTGTGGCCACAGCCACCCATGCAACCCTGGTTCAGTGTGGGTTCAGCAACCGGGCAGATACTGCTTGATTACGGGCTCGATGCGAGCTGGCCGGAGCAGGGCGATGACAGCGAAGCCTTGCTTGAGCTGCCACGTTTGAAACAGGCGATTGCCGTACCGGGAAGCCGTGTGCTGATCATGCGCGGTGACGAAGGACGCGAACTGTTGGCCGAGCAATTGCGCGAGTTGGGGGTGGGAGTTGATTACCTGCCGTTGTATCGTCGCTACCTGCCGCAGCATGCCCCCGACGCCCTGCCGCAACGTGTTGCGGTGGAACGCTTGAACGGGCTGGTGGTCAGCAGTGGGCAGGGTTTTGAACATTTGCTTCAGCTGGCGGGTGATTCATGGCCGGACCTGGCCGATTTGCCACTGTTCGTACCAAGCCCCCGGGTTGCCAGCATTGCGCAGGCAGCTGGAGCCCGGACCGTTATTGATTGTCGTGGCGCCAGCGCCACGGCATTGCTGGCAGCGTTGCGGGATCAACCTCAGCCTGCCGTCAAGGCGTAATGATCGACACTTGTCGTTTACGCTATTACGCCAAAATGCAAAGGATGGGATACGTGAGCGAAACAGCCTTGCCTAAAGACGATGAATCGGTGTTGAAAACGCCTGCACCCAAGCCTGACCCAGTACGTGCCGAGCGCACCGGCAGCCGCAGCAGTGGCCTGGTATTCCTGGCCTTGCTGCTGGGTATCGCGGGTGTCGCGGTCGCAGGCTGGGGGGTCTGGCAACTGCGCATGCTGCAAGCCGGCCACCAACAGCAGCGCGGCCAGGTTGAAGACATCGCCGAGCAGACGCTGGTACTGGCTCAGAATGATCAGCAGCTGAGCGCACGCCTTGCGCAATTCCCGCCTGCCGATCAGTTGGCAGACAGCAGACGTCTGGTCGCGCAATTGCAGGGCGATCAGCAGCGTCTCAGCCAGCGACTCGAAACCGTGCTGGGCGCGAGCCGCAAGGACTGGCGCCTGGCCGAGGCCGAGCATTTGCTGCGTCTGGCCAGCCTGCGTCTTTCAGCGCTGCAGGACATCAACAGTGCTCAGGCGCTGGTTCAGGGTGCCGACGAAATTCTGCGTGAGCAGGACGATCCCGGCTCCTTTGCGGCCCGCGAGCAACTGGCCAAGAGCCTTGCCGCCTTGCGCAGCGTTGAGCAGCCAGACCGCACCGGACTGTTCCTGCAACTGGCCGCCCTCCGCGAACAGGCTGAGCAGCTCAACAAGCTGGCACCTGAATACGAAGACAAGGGCGAGTCTCTTCTGGGCCTGACCGCCGACAAGACTGAACAAAGCCGGTGGACGCAGTGGTGGGACGAAATTTCCCACTACTTCCGTATCGATTTCAACGCCGACAAGGATATCCGCCCGGTATTGGCAGGCCAGAGCCTTTCCCAAGTGCGCCTTGCCCTGAGCCTGGCGCTGGAGCAAGCGCAATGGGCGGCGCTCAACGGTGAGCCGCAGGTCTACACCAAGGCCATCACCGAAGCACAGAGCGTTCTGAAGGCCAACTTCGATCAGGACGACCCACAGAGCAAAGTGCTCGGCCAAGGGCTTGAGGCTCTGGCCAAACAGCCCGTATCGGTCAAAACCCCTGATCTGGCGCAGAGCCTTAGCTCGGTGCAGGCCTACCTTGAACGCCGTCATGCCGCGGGCCAGCCAGCCGAGGCGCAACAGGGGACCAGCCGATGAAGCGCTTTTATGTGCTGTTATTCATCGCTATCGCCGCCGCGGCGCTGATTGGTGTCGCCATCGCCGAGCATTCCGGCTACGTGCTTATCGCCTATCAGAACTTCCGCTATGAATCGAGCCTGTGGGCAACGCTGGCGCTGCTGGTCGCAGTTCTGCTGGTGATCGCCCTTCTGCGGCTGGTCATCACGCTGCTGACGACGTCAGGCCGCGTGGTCAACCCATGGTCGCGCCGTAACCGCCGTCGCCGTGTGCAACTGGCTATCGAGCATGGCCAGATGGACCTTGCCGAGGGACGCTGGGCCAGCGCACAACGTCATCTGCAACGGGCGGCCGAAGCCGATGCCCATCCACTGCTTTACTACATTGGTGCCGCCCGCGCGGCCAATGAGCAGGGGCGTTACGAAGACTGCGATGCCTTGCTGGAGCGTGCGCTGGAGCGTCAGCCACAAGCCGAACTGGCAATTGCCCTGAATCACGCTCAACTGCAACAGGATCGTGGCGACACCGAAGGTGCGCTCACCACGCTGCTGGCAATGAAAGAGCGTCATCCACATAACCCTCAGGTGCTTCGCCAGTTGCAGCGTCTGTATCAGCAACGTGGCGACTGGTCCGATGTTGTTCGTCTGATGCCGGAGCTGCGCAAGGACAAGGTCCTGCCAGCCAAGGAGCTTGCCGAGCTGGAACGCCGCGCCTGGGGCGAGAACCTGACCCTGGCGGCGTACCGCGATGGTATCGAAGGCTCACCCACCGGGCTGCCATCGCTGGAAAGCGCCTGGCAAGGACTCGCCTCCGCACAGCGTCAGGAGCCGCAACTGGTGCTGGCGTATGCCGATCAATTGCGTCGTCTGGGCGCCGAAGCACAGGCTGAAGAAGTGCTGCGTAGCGCCCTCAAGCGCGAATACAACAGCCATCTGGCGCGTCTGTATGGCTTGGTGCGCGGCAGCGATCCGCTGAAACAACTGCAAACGGCAGAAGGCTGGCTCAAGCACCATCCTGCCGATCCAAGCCTGTTGCTGAGCCTGGGGCGTATCTGCCTGCAAGGCCGACTGTGGGGCAAGGCGCGGGATTATCTGGAGAGCAGCCTGCGTCTGGAACGCAACCCCGAGACCTGCGCAGAGCTGGCTCGTCTGCTGGCCCAACTGGGTGAGACGGATCGCAGCAATACGCTGTTTCAGGAAGGCCTGGGCCTGCTCGACGAGCGCTTCCTGTCGCGCCCTGTGCCTACGCTGACCAAAGCATAAAGCTGTCGGAGAGCCCCATGAGAGGGCTCTCCATGCTGTCTCGGCGACAGCAGAAACCAGTGCGTGAGAATCTTCCTACGCCAATGTGTAAAAGAACCACGTAGTAGTGTGTTTGTTTTCCCAGATAAACAGCGAAGTATCCGCACGCCGCCACCTTGAATGCGCCGCACCCTTTCCTCTACCGTAATCGCCTCGTCCTTTGTTACGGATTTGCCATGTATCTGGCTCGCACACGCTTCCTGTTTTTCCTGGCATCGCTGGCCTGTGCATCAATCATTGGCACCGCCTTTTATCTGCAGCAAACCTTCGGCCTCGACCCTTGCGTCCTTTGCCTGATACAACGCGCGGCAATCATCGCCTGCGGTGTGTTGGCATTGTGCGCTGCCTGCCAAGCTCCCGGCCCGACAGGCATGCGGCGCTACAGCCTGGGCTTTCTGCTGATCGCGCTGACAGGGCTTGTTACGGCAGGCGCTCAGGTATGGCTGCAAACCGCCTCGGCAGATCAATTGATACCTTTCATTACCAGACTGGAGCATCTGTTAAGCCTGCTCTCACTGGACATGTGCATTGACCGGCTGCGAAGCGATGCAATGTTTTGCGCAGAAATCACCTGGACCCTGTTCGGTATAAGCCTGCCGGAGTGGAGTCTGCTGGCATTTACCGGCCTTGCGCTGTTACCCCTGTATCCTCTTTTCAGCGAATTCAGCCACTGGCTGGCGACCAAAGATCGGGCCAGGTATTAAACGCTTGTATGAACTTTATCTCCTGCGTACCTTGAAGGCCTTGTCGAGCGGGCATAATCTGGCCCGCACGCGTCACTGGAAATATGCTGTCCTGGCGCATCTATCAGGCCAGGTACAGGCTAACCGCCAGGACCGGCCCAGGACTGCATGCCCCTGAAGGGAAGAGAGAAGACCATGCTGGAAAGTTGTCAGAATGCTCAGGAACGCTGGGGCGGAGTCAATAAGCTGATTGATCGCTGGCTTCAAAGCCGCCTCGAACTGGTCGAAGCCTACGATGCGCTGGGCGACACGCCCCAGGCTTTGGCAGCCGACCTTGAAGGCTTGCAGAACTTCTGTGGAGTTCTTGTCGATTACGTCTCGGCCGGACACTTTGAGGTCTATGAACAGCTGGGTGATGAAGCCCGCGCGTTCAACGACGAGCGTGGGCTTGAGCTGGCTGACACGATCTACCCGCGCCTGGACGTCATTACCAAGTTTGCGTTGACGTTCAATGATCGCTGCGACAAGGGCGACTGCTCGGACGCTACGGTGGTGGCTAAGGAATTCAACCAGCTGGGGCAACTGCTGCACGAGCGCTTCGAGCTGGAAGACTGCCTGATTGAAGTGCTGCACAACTCCCACAAGGAAGAGATCGCCGCGCAGGTGTGACCGCTCGCGTGCAAAGGCTACAAACCGCCAAGGGTGCTTTTGCACCCTTTCGCGTTTCTGAATTCCGGATTTACATCCGCTTACTGTGAAACGGCAATCAGCTCGATTTCAAATACCAGCGGAGTGAACGGATCGATCAGGTCGCCAGCACCCTCGGCGCCGTAGGCTTGATCCGAAGGAATCACCAGTCGCCATTTCGCGCCAGTCGGCATGGTCTGCAATGCGCTGGTCCAGCCGCTGATCACGCTGTCGAGCCGGAACCATTGCGGCTGAGTGCTCTGATCGAAGATCGTGCCGTCCGGCAAGCGCCCCACATAGCGTACTTCAACCCTGCCATTGGCATCAGGTTTGGGGCCCGTGCCGGGTGTCAGCTCGGTCATGAGAATCCCGTCAGCCAATACCTTCACACCCGGCTTGGCCTTCTCGCTGTCCATGAACGTGCGCTCGGCCTTCAGGGCTGCCTCGGTAGGCGCGTCTGTGCCTGCGGTCTCGGCCTGCGCGATTGCCGCGTCATGCTCACGCAGGACCTGGTCGATACGTTCCTGCTTGAGTGCCAGCGGCTTGCCCTGATAAGCCTGCTTCAGACCGTCGACAAGCGCCTTGAGGTCAAGGTCAGGGACTTCCTGATGCAAGCGTTCACCAAGGCTTGCACCCAGGCTGTAGGCGAGATCGTGACCATCATCGGCCGCCGCAGGTGGTGCTTCGGCAGCTTGAGCCAGGGGTAGCAAGAGGAACAACGACGTTAACAGGTAGCGCGACATTAATGCTCTCCGGCCTGGGAAGGCAGCGATTATGCCAGCGCCAGCGCGTGTAGTGACGAGTCTTGCGAAGTGAATTTCACAATGCCTGTGCATCGTGTCGGGCAATCATTTTTTGCAGTATGCAACAGCGCCCCTTGGATGCTGTCAAGATGCGCTAGCGGCGATGCGCGCAGAAGCCTAGTATGAGCCGCAATTTCGTCACCCAGGAGGTAAGTCATGTCGGCCAAAAAGAAGCCAGTAAATACTCCGTTGCATTTGCTCCAACAATTATCGGGCAGCTTGCTTGAACATCTGGAAGACGCCTGTTCCCAAGCCTTGGCTGATGCCGAGAAACTGCTCGCCAAGCTTGAGAAACAACGCGGCAAGGCGCAGGAAAAACTGCACAACTCCCGCATCAAACTGCAGGACGCTGCCACCGCCGGAAAATCCAAGGCACAGGCCAAGGCCAAAGACGCCGTTTCCGAGCTGGAAGAGTTGCTCGATGCCCTCAAGGATCGCCAGACCGAAACCCGCACCTACATTCTGCACCTCAAGCGCGATGCCCAGGAGAGCCTGAAGCTGGCCCAGGGTATCGGTCGCGTGAAAGAGGCGGTCGGCAAGATCCTGACCACTCGCAATGCCAAGCCTGCTGCCCCTAAAGCCGCCGCCAAAGCAGCGAATGCCGCTACAGCAAAAGCACCTGCAAAAACCGCAGTGAAAGCGGCCGCTGCCAAGCCTGCCGCCAAAACTGCTGCCAAGCCTTCGACGGTCGCCAAGCCTGCAGCCAAACCTGCGGCAACCAAGGCCCCGGTCAAAGCTGCTGCCACCCGGGCAGCGGCAGCAGCGAAGCCTGCCGCGGCAAAAACAGCCGCCGCCAAGCCGGTTACGGCTAAACCTGCTGCCACCCGGCCGGCTGCCAAAGCGGCTGCGGCCAAGGCACCTGTCGCCAAAACGACGGCAAGCAGCGCTGCCAAACCAGCAGCAGCAAAAACACCGGTAGCCAAACCAGCGGCGAAAGCCCCGGTGAAAGCGCCCGCGAAGGCCGCGACCAAAGCACCAGTCAAGGCACCTGTGAAAGCAGCAGCCAAGCCTGTCGCCAAACCTGCGGCCAAGCCAGCAGCGAAGCCGACCGCCGCCAAACCGGCTACGCCAGCGCCTGCTGCCGCTGCCAAGCCGACGACGCCTGCACCTGCCGCGCCATCTGCTGCACCGGCAACACCTGCCAATGGCGCAACGCCAACCAGCGCTTCCTAAGTCTGGTCGACGGCAAGATCAACCGCGATGCGCAGCAACTGCAGCGCATCGCGGTTTTTTTCTGCCTCTCCGTCAGCGAGCTCGATCAGCCATTCCTCTGCATTTCTCGCCTCACCCGCTGGCCAGTCTCCAGTCAGTGCCTCAAGCTTCAGCATCAGACTCTGTTCGGCCTCCAGCTCCAGCGTCTTGACCTTCATTCGCAACGTCATCAGCACCGCGTCCTCAAGCGCTGCATTGCGCCATTGATTACGCAAATCCCGCAGCGGACGCACCACTTCATCGTGCCAGGGGGTCGCCAATTGCCTTATTTGCGCTAATCGCTGCGCATTGCACGCCACGTCGCGCGTGCCGAGCCATACCCCGCAAAGCACCATGCACACGTTGGCCCCGTTGGCTTGCAGCGTCAGACAAGCCTGCTCTACACCCGGACGGGCATAGAAATCGAGGGTGAAACTCCAGAGCGCTGAAGGCATAGTGATCCACCTGTTCAGGACGAAGCTGGTAGACTCCGCCGCCATTATGATTCGACTTCAAAGCCTTACCTTACAGCGTGGTCCGCAACGTCTGCTAGAAGACGCCGAGCTGACCCTGCACGCCGGCCATAAAGCCGGTCTGATCGGTGCCAATGGCGCCGGTAAATCCAGCCTGTTCGCCTTGCTGCGTGGCGAGCTGACGCCCGACGCCGGTGACTGCCTGCTGCCCGCCGACTGGCGTATCGCGCATATGCGTCAGGAGGTCGACACCCTTGAGCGCCTGGGCGTGGACTACGTGCTCGACGGCGACGAGCGCCTGCGCGAGGTTCAGCGTCTGCTGGCCGAAGCGGAAGCCGCGCAGGACGGCGCTGCTCAGGCGCGTCTGCATTCGGAGCTCGACAGCGCCGACGGTTATACCGCAGACGCGCGGGCGCGCAAGCTGCTGGCCGGGCTGGGTTTCACCAACGAACAGATGGAACGTCAGGTCGGCAGTTTCTCCGGCGGCTGGCGTATGCGCCTGAACCTCGCGCAGGCGCTGATGTGCCCGTCCGACCTGTTGCTGCTCGACGAACCGACCAACCACTTGGACCTCGACGCCATTCTATGGCTTGAAGACTGGCTCAAAAGCTACCCCGGCACCTTGCTGCTGATTTCCCACGACCGGGATTTTCTGGACGCTGTGGTCGATCACATCGCTCACGTCGAGCAACGCAAGATCACCCTCTATCGTGGCGGCTACAGCGCGTTCGAGCGCGCTCGTGCTGAACGTCTGGCCCAGCAGCAACAGGCCTACGAGAAGCAGCAGGCGCAACGCGCGCACATGGAAAAGTACATCGCGCGCTTCAAGGCCCAGGCCACCAAGGCCCGTCAGGCACAAAGCCGGATCAAGGCACTGGAGCGCATGGAAGAGCTGTCCGCCGCGCACGTCGATTCGCCGTTCAACTTCGTTTTCCGTGAATCCGACAAGATCTCCAGCCCGTTGCTGGATCTGTCAGACGCGCGTCTGGGTTACGGCGACAAGACCATCCTCGAGAAGGTCAAGCTGCAACTCACGCCGGGCGCGCGCATCGGCCTGCTGGGCCCCAACGGCGCGGGCAAGTCGACGTTGATCAAAAATCTGGCTGGCGAGCTTGAGCCGCAGAGCGGTCGACTGGTTCGAGGTGAAAACCTCACCGTCGGCTACTTCGCCCAGCATCAGCTTGACTCACTGGATGCCAAGGCCACGCCATTGCTGCACTTGCAGCGTCTGGCACCGACTGAACGTGAACAGACACTGCGCGACTTCCTCGGCGGCTTCGATTTCCGTGGCGCGCGTCTGGATGAGCCGGTGCTGAATTTCTCCGGTGGCGAGAAAGCGCGTCTGGCGCTGGCGCTGATCGCCTGGGAAAAGCCCAACCTGTTGCTGCTCGATGAACCGACCAACCACCTGGACCTGGAGATGCGCCTGGCGCTGACCATGGCCTTGCAGGAGTTCGGTGGCGCGGTACTGGTGGTGTCTCACGATCGGCACTTGCTCAAGAGCACCACCGATGACTTCCTGCTGGTGGCTGACGGCCGCGTACAGGAGTTCGACGGCGATCTGGATGACTACACGCGCTGGCTGGCCGATTACCGCCTGCGCAACGCCCCGGTCAGCACCACGCCAGTCAACGCCGACAAGACTGACAAGAAAGCCCAGCGTCAGCAGGCAGCGGCCTTGCGTCAGCAACTGGCACCGCACAAGCGTGAAGCCGACAAACTGGAGCGTGACCTTGGGCTGGTGAATGAAAAACTCGCCAAGGTCGAGGAAGCGCTGGCGGACAGCACCAACTACGAGGCGGCCAACAAGGACAAACTGCGCGACCTGCTGGCCGAGCAGGCAAAGTTGAAAGTACGTGAGTCCGAGCTGGAAGACGCCTGGATGCAGGCACTGGAACTGCTGGAGTCCATGCAAGCCGAACTGGAAGCATTGTCGTGAGTGGGGCGGGAAAGTGATGGATATGTTGGGCTTGCCGGTATCCGCGTACTGGCTTGAACCGTTGCTGATCGGTGTGCAGATTCTGCTGATCCTGTTGGCCGGTTATGTATTGCAGCGCATCGTGGGCGGTTTTCTGACCGGTCTGGGCGAGCGCTACCCATTGCCGCCAGAGCTGCTGGTGCCGGTGCGTGGCGGCTTGCGCTGGTTGATCATGGGCAGCGCTTTCGTCTTCGTCCTCGGCCGGCTCGGGGTATCGGCTACGGTGCTGTGGACGGCCCTGTCCGGCTTTGTCGCCGTCGCGGCGGTAGCATTCTTCGCGATGTGGAGCGTGCTGTCGAACCTGCTCTGCGCCATTTTGATCTTCACCATCGGCCCGTTCCGCATCGGTGACATGGTCGAGCTGGTCGATACGCTGGACAAGCCCGGCGTAAAGGGTCGCGTGGTCGCCATCAATCTGATGTTCACCACCCTGATCGAGACCCCGGAAGCCGGTGGCGCGCTGGTTCAGGTGCCCAATAGCCAGTTTTTTCAGAAGTCGGTCCGGCGCTGGCGTGGCAGTGATCTGTTTCCACAGATGGTGGTTGCTAAGCAGCCTGACGAGCAGGATTAAAAATAGTTAGCCTTCCAAAGCGTTAACCACTAATTTATCGGGCATTCGACTTTGCTTGAGGTGTGTGATGGCGCTTGAAACGTGGCTGGGCTTCTTTGCGGCCTGCTGGATTATCAGCCTTTCCCCCGGTGCAGGCGCTATCGCCTCGATGTCCTGCGGCCTGCAATACGGTTTCCTGCGCGGCTACTGGAATGCCCTGGGGCTGCAAATTGCGTTGGTGGCGCAGATCGCGATTGTTGCTGCCGGGCTCGGCGCGGTATTGGCAGCTTCCGAGATGGCCTTCACGTTGATCAAGTGGTTCGGCGTGGCATACCTGGTCTATCTCGGCATCAAGCAATGGCGTGCATTGCCTACTGACCTTGGCGACGAGTCTGCCGTGCGTCCTGTCGGCAAACCGATGACACTGGTGATCCGCGGTTTTCTGGTCAATATCAGCAACCCCAAAGCCCTGATCTTCATGCTGGCGATTTTGCCGCAATTCATCGAACCGGCTGCTCCGCTGCTCATCCAGTACGTCATCATCGCGGCGACCATGGTTGTGGTCGATCTGATCGTGATGGCGGGCTACACCGGGCTGGCGTCGAAGGTGCTGCGCATGCTCAAGACGCCTCGCCAGCAGCGCCGCCTGAACCGTACGTTTGCCAGCCTGTTCGTAGGGGCGGCGGGGTTTCTGGCCACGCTGCATCGCGGTACAGCGTAAACCTGCCTACCTCTTCAAGCCTTTGAACGGGCAAGCGTCCTGTTCAAAGGCTATATGAAGGCCGAACGTAAGATTCTGTAACAAAAACAGACCTCGACTCTTGAGTAGTGCTCTTGCGGCGTTAACAATGCACCGCATCGCATTCCTGTCGAGATTCTGCAATGCCCCTCCGTTCTCGTTTCCTTGCCTGGCTGCTGATGCCGCTACTGGTGCTGTGCAGCGGCGTCACGCTGGCTGATCCTGTCGAGGGCGCAGCCCAGGCGTTGCATCTGCTGGATTATCTGGGTGCCGACTATCCGGCCACTGTGGCGGATGGCAAGGTCGTGAATACCGCGGAGTATCAGCAGCAGGTCGACAACCTGGCAGCGCTGCAAAGCCTCGTCGTGGCCCTGCCGCAACGCGCAGAGCGTGCTGATCTGGAGCAGGCCGTCACGCAGCTGAAAAACGCCGTGGCGAGTCGACAGGACGGCGTACAGGTAGCTCGTCAGGCGCGGCAGTTGAGTGCGAAGCTGGCACTTGCCTACGAAGTCAGCCAGGCCCCGGCCATTACGCCGGACCCGGCCCGTGGTGCGCCCCTTTACGCTCAGCATTGCTCGGTCTGTCATGGCGATAGCGGCGCAGGTGATGGCCCGGCAGGCATCGGCCTGGAACCGCCTCCCTCAAACCTGCGTGACACGGCACGGCTGGATCGCCTGAGTCTTTATGATCTCTACAACGCGACCGGGCTGGGCATCGCCGGTACCGATATGCCCGCATTTGCCGACCAGCTGGACGACCGCCAGCGCTGGGACATCGCGACCTATATCGCCAGTTTCAGTGCACAACCGGTTGCCAACCCGGCCAAGACCTTCAACATCGCCGACCTGGCTCGTCAGACACCTGCCGAAGTTCAGGCAGCCGAGGGTGCGGATGCCAGCGCAACCTTCCGTGTCCAGCGCGCGCAGCCGCCACAGGTGCAGCGCGGCCCGGCGCAACTGCTGGATTACACCAGTGTAACGCTGGACAAAAGCCTGGCTGCCTACAAGGCCGGTGATCGCGAGCAGGCCTATGACTTGTCGGTGGCAGCGTATCTGGAAGGTTTCGAACTGGTCGAAAGCTCGCTGGATAACGTAGACGCCAATGTGCGCAAGGACACTGAAAAAAGCCTGATGGCTTACCGACAGTCCTTGCAGGACAGCCTGCCGCTGGCGCAGGTTGCCCAAAAGCTGGAAGCAGCCAAAGGCAAGCTCAAGGAATCGGCGGGGCTGTTGGGCAGCGATGGTCTGAGCCTGTCGCTGAGCTACGTTTCGGGGCTGTTGATTCTGCTGCGTGAAGGGCTGGAAGCGATTCTGGTGCTGGCGGCGATTCTGGCGTTTCTGCGCAATACCGGCCAGCAGTCTGCGGTGCGCAGCGTCAACATCGGCTGGGGTCTGGCGCTGCTGGCCGGGCTGGGCACCTGGGCGCTGGCGGCGTATGTCATCGACGTCAGCGGCGCACAGCGTGAATTGCTGGAAGGTGCCACCGCGCTATTTGCCAGCGTAATGGTGCTCTGGCTTGGTGTGTGGATGCACGACCGTCGCCATGCCGCCGCATGGCAGGACTATGTCAAAAGCAGTCTGGTCGGCGGCGGTGGCCGTTTCGGCTTCGCGGTGCTGGCGTTCTTCTCGGTGTATCGCGAACTGTTCGAAGTCATCCTGTTCTACGAGACCCTGTGGTTGCAGGCAGGACCCGCCGGGCACGATGCCGTGCTGGCGGGTGGTGCCACGGCGCTGGTGCTGCTCGTGGGCCTGGCGTGGGTCATCCTGCGCGGTTCGGCGAAGCTGCCGCTGTCGCTGTTCTTCGGCATCAACGCTGCGCTGCTGTGCGCGCTGTCAGTGGTGTTTGCCGGTCATGGCGTCAAGGCACTGCAGGAAGCGGGCATATTCGGTACAAGGCCCGTGCCGTTCTTCGAGTTCGACTGGCTGGGCATTCATGCTGACCTGTACTCGCTGAGCGCACAGGCCATTGCCCTGACCGCCATTGCGGTGCTGTACGGCAGAAGTCGTCTGGCAGAGAAACGCAGGCTCCAGGCGGCAGGCTGAGGCTTCGCCTTCTTCATGGGCAAGCGGTGCACGCCGCTTGCCCATGAACGAGTCGATACCGTTCCAGCCTGTTACTCGCGTGTTTTAACTTCCTGTACAAACAACCACCTGCCATTTCTGTCAGTAGACGCATTTTTAGTCGCGCCCTACTGTAGGGAAACGCCAACTCGGCTGCCGGGTAATGGCGCATTTACCTGAGAACGAGGTGGGTGATGGCAAAGTATGAGATACGGTTGTGGGCTGAAGATATCGAGCAACATAACCATCCTGTAATAGCCATCCAGTTTTATGAGGACGACGACCTGCAAGAGCAAGCCTGGGTCAGGCTGCACCCGCACGGAAATCACAAGATTTTCGGCGAGCTGGGCAGGGATGAGGAAGTGCTGACGGTTCTGGCGCTAGCCTTCAGGAAGAAGGTGGCTGAATTGGCCGATTGGTAATTTCTGTCGCTGATAACCTGAGGCGGCGAGCTATAAAAAAGGTTCGTTCAAACGAACGAACCTTTCAGTTTGACCCGACCGATCACGTCACTCAGGATCCACCGGCTTCTTCAACTTCGGATTCGGAAAAAACTGCACACCCTGCACCTTCGGGTCTGCCGGTTTGACCACCACCTTGTTGACCCGCGTACCCAGCTCCTTCGGTATCGAAATACCTTGTTCGTTGAGCGTATCGCTGTAGCCGCAACCCACGCATTCGCGGTGCGGCACGTCGTTTTCGCTCCACATCATGAGCTTGTCAGGCTCGCTGCACGCCGGGCAAACAGCCCCGGCGATGAAGCGTTTCTTGGTAATGATTACCGGTGTATCGGTCATGCTGCCGCGTCCTCACTCAAGCCACTGTGACGCAAGAGTGCGTCAATCGACGGCTCGCGTCCGCGGAAGTCGACGAACAGCACCATCGGCGCCTGTGAACCGCCACGGGCCAGAATGGCTTCGCGGAAGGCACGGCCGGTTTCAGCGTTGAGCACACCGTCTTCCTCGAATTTCGAGAACGCATCGGCAGACAGCACTTCGGCCCACTTGTAGCTGTAATAACCGGCTGCATAGCCGCCTGCGAAGATGTGCGCGAAGCTGTTCGGGAAGCGGTTGTAGGCAGGCGGACGCATGACCGACACTTCATCACGAACGCCTTCCAGCACTTCAAGTACGCTGCGGCCATCGCCGTGGGTGGCGTGCAATTCAAAGTCGAACAGCGAGAACTCCAGCTGACGCACCATCATCAGGCCGGACTGGAAGTTCTTGGCGGCGAGCATTTTCTCCAGAAGGTCCTGCGGCAATGGCTCGCCGGTTTCGTAATGACCGGAGATCAGCGCCAGGCCTTCGGGCTCCCAGCACCAGTTTTCCATGAACTGGCTCGGCAACTCGACTGCGTCCCAGGCCACGCCGTTGATACCGGATACGCCGGCATGATCGATGCGGGTCAGGAGATGATGCAGGCCATGACCGAATTCGTGGAACAGCGTGGTGACTTCATCGTGGGTCAGCAGTGCAGGCTTGCCCGCGACAGCAGGCGTGAAGTTGCACACCAGATTGGCCACCGGGCTTTGCAGCGTGCCTTCAGCTGTGCGACGGCGATCACGAGCGCCGTCCATCCAGGCACCGCCACGCTTGTTGGCGCGCGCGTACAGATCGAAGAAGAAACGCCCGACGTGCTGGCCGTTTTCCTTGATCTCGAACAGACGAACATCCGGGTGCCAGGTGTCGAAGCCTTTTTGCTCGGCAATCTCGATGCCGTACAGACGCTGGACGATGGCGAACAGACCGCCAAGCACTTTATCGATAGGGAAGTAGGCGCGCAGGGTTTCCTGGGAAACGCTGTAGCGCTGTTCGCGCAGCTTCTCGCCATAGAAACCGCTGTCCCAGCTTTGCAGATCCGGGCAGCCCTGTTCGGCGGCGTAGGCCTTGAGCTGCTCCAGGTCCTGGGCCGCGAAAGACTTACTGCGTTTGGCCAGGTCACGCAGGAAGCTCAGCACCTGATCGCTGGACTCGGCCATCTTGGTTGCCAGGCTCAGCTCGGCGAAGTTCGCGTAGCCAAGCAGTTGCGCCAGTTCCTGGCGCAAGTCGAGGATCTGCTCCATGACAGGGGTATTGTCGTTCTTGCCCGCATTCGGGCCTTGATCCGACGCGCGGGTGCAGTAAGCCGCATAGACTTCTTCACGCAGTGCGCGGTCTTCGGCGTAGGTCATCACCGCGTAGTAGCTCGGGAATTCCAGCGTGATCAGGTAGCCTTCCAGATCCTTGGCCTTGGCGGCGGCAGCCATCTGCTGTTTGGCAGAATCGGTCAGACCGGCGAGGGCGGACTCATCGGTAACCAGCTTGGTCCAGGCCTGAGTGGCATCGAGCAACTGGTTGGAAAACTGGCTGCCCAGCTCCGACAGTTTGCTCTGCACTTCGGCGTAACGCTTCTGCTGTTCAGGCGGCAGATCGATGCCGGACAGGCGGAAATCGCGCAGCGATTGCTCCAGAATGGTCTTCTGACCGACGTCGAAGGTGGCGGCTTCAGGACCGTTGGCCAGCGCTTCATAGGCCTGAAACAGTGCGCGATTCTGGCCCATCTCGGTGGAGTAGGCGCTCAACGCCGGCAGGCACGACTCATACGCTTCGCGCAGCTCAGCGCTGTTGCACACGGCGTTCAGGTGGCTGACCGGGCTCCAGGCAGCGCCCAGGCGGTCATTCAATTCGTCCATCGTCAGGACCAGCCCGGCCCAGGTCGGTGTCGACCCCTGTTTAGCGAGGATGTCGGCAATCGCGGCACGGTTGTCCGCCAGGATTTTTTCAACAGCAGGTTTGACATGTTCGGCACGAATCGCCGAAAAGGGTGGCAGGTCGTACGATTGCAGAAGAGGGTTGTTCGCGCTCACGGTTTTGCACCTTGGCTGGAAGAAACACCCAGCCATCTTAATTACAATCGACGCCGACCGCAGCAACCAAACCCGCTCTGCACGCCTATCACTGCCAAAGAAGGAGCCTATCGTGGCCATTCGCAAGTTTCAGGAACACACCCCGGCCCTCGGCGAACGGGCCTTTGTCGACCATTCAGCAGTGGTTATCGGTGATGTTGAAATAGGTGCCGACAGCTCCGTCTGGCCGTTGACGGTGGTACGCGGCGACATGCATCGCATCCGCATTGGTGCCCGCACCAGCGTGCAGGACGGCAGCGTGCTGCATATCACCCACGCAGGCCCCTTCAACCCGGACGGTTTCCCGCTGCTGATCGGCGACGAAGTGACCATCGGCCACAAGGCCATGCTGCATGGCTGCACAATCGGCAACCGCATCCTGGTCGGCATGGGCACGACGATCATGGACGGCGCGGTTGTCGAAGACGAAGTCATCATCGGCGCAGGCAGCCTGGTACCGCCCGGTAAAGTGCTGGAAAGCGGCTTTTTGTACGTCGGCCGTCCGGTCAAACAGGTGCGTGCATTAACCGACAAGGAAATCGCCTTTTTTCCGTACAGCGCCACTAATTACGTGAAGCTCAAGGATCAGCATCTGGCTGAGGGGTTTGATCAGGCCTGACTATCGTTCCTACGCTCCAGCGTAGGAATGCATCCCGTGGCGCTCTGCGTCACAAATCTGCACAGCGCCGCTCACTCAAGATCGGACGCAGAGCGTCCAGAAAGGCATTACCACGCGGAGCGTAGTAACGAGAATCCATCAAGGCATCAACCGCTGTAGCGCCGCCTTGCGCGCCTCGACCGGCATCCCTCCCAACTTCTCCACAGCATTGAAAAACGCCACCCAATCGCCATTCACCTGCCTGAACAACGCCGCAAACGCTGGCACCCACTGATCATAAAGGCCAAACGGCAGCAGCTTGGCGTTGTTCATCGGGCTGTTGATCCAGGCATCAAAACGCTTGTCGCCCGCCCATTGCTCATCACGCAATTTGCGGTAGTCACTGCGCAACCGCTCAAACTCTTCAGCCTTGCGCGCGCGCATCACTTCAGCAGACAGCGGCTGGCGATACAACGCCTTGAGCCGCTCCCGAGTATCGAGCACCAGTTGCGTAAACTGATCACGCCGTTCGGACTGCGAAACACTCTCCGGCGGCAACCCCCGTGCCGCACGCCACTGCCGCGTACCTTCCTGTTCGACGAAGCTGGCGTAGGACTCGTTGAACTCGGTGTCGTCTTTCACATAAAACCGCTGATGCGCCAGTTCATGGAAAATCAGCGTGGCCAGACGCTCGTCACCCCAGCCCATCATCGAACTGAGAATCGGGTCATTGAACCAGCCCAGTGTCGAATAGGCTTCCACACCACTCAAATACACATCCTTACCCGCCTGCCGCTGCAACGCCGCCTCACCACGCGCCCCGCCAGGGCTGTAATAACCGCGATACGCGACACACCCGGCAATCGGAAAACAATGCGTGACAGGCTCCAGCGAAAACTCGTCGGTCGCGAACACATTCCACACCACATAAGGCCGCCCCAGATCCGCATACAGGCGATAGCTCTGGTTATCCGGCAGATGCAAATGCTCAGTGGCAAACGTCCGCGCCAACTGTGAACGGGCCAGACGCTCACGCAGCCCGGCATCCCGCTTCGGGTCAGCGACGATCTTCGCCACCGGTTCGCGAGCCTGCAGCAATTGCCACTGTCCTTGAGCCAACTGACCGTAGTAGGAAACGCTGGAACAGCCGGCAAGCAGCGTGACGGCCATCAGTGAAATGACGCGACAAAGGCGTGGAGCGGTCAGTGTGGACATGAGCGGGAGGGCTTTGGTGATTTGGACAGGGTGATGTTATGCCGGACGGGCAGGGAGATGTGCAACTGTCGAGATTCGCCGATTAAAAAGTGATTCGACAAGATCGAACCTTGCGCCGATAGCCGGGCGTTGCACCTGTGGTTTATGAAGCGCTTACGGCGAACGCTGGAACCGGAGGGCACAGCAGAGCCTGAAGAAAGTACGTCAGCCCGGGCGTACGCTCACCAGGAGAGTGCGCCCGGGCTGCCAGGTTAGGGGAGTGCTATCCGTGAATGGTCGGATCAGGACGTTGTTCTGGCCAGCCACGGGAATGTGGACCGGGGCAGGTAATAAACGTGAAGGCTCCAGTTGCAGCCTCGATCATAGTTGCTTTCAACGTAGAAGGACCCTGATGTTTTCCCAATCATCGCACCGTTGCACTTCCAGTCGCCGTTGGTTTCACTGTTCCAGCCGTTTTGAATGTACCAGCCGGTAATAATAGCCCCCCCTTCAGACGGGTCGAACGGGAACGAGAAGGTGTGGCTTTGGTGGCCGATTGTCCAGTCAGCGCTGTAATGCTGACTGTCCTCCTGAATTGAAACATTGGTAAGTTCGGTGGATTTGATCCCGGCCGACGTCGAATAGACACCGCTCGCTGACTCATTCGGCGGTGAGAGCGTCAGGCTCTGATAGAAAGAGAACAACGCGAGCGAAGGTTGAAGGCTTCTGGTCAGCTCAGAGACTTGCTGACTTAACTGACTTGCCGCGTCAGGCTCGTAAAGCAACGTGCCGATACGTGCGCTGTACTGATTCGTTAAGTATTGCTGCGTGTCCGCTACAGTATTGATGCCTTGAACGGGCGGGGTGAGGCTGTAGGGCTGGGTGGAGTAATAGCCCGGAATGGCCGACGTGAGTGACTCCAGTTCCTGCAACTGAAACGCGATGGTCTTGACCTTGGCAAAGTTATCGGGGTTTAGCGGTAACGTATTGGGAATGTGGTTATCGATCTGGGAATAATGAATCAGCCTGGCACGACGCGGAACAGGCTGCAGGTTTTCTGTAAACCACTTCAATATAGTGGGAATGCTGTTAGCGTCAGCCCCGACAGGAGGCGCTTTTCCTGACGTCCCGTTCATGGTGACCGCCACCTTCACATGAACATCGCTTGAGCTTGCCAGCGACTCGAATTCCGCAGCCCCGGACGCGCTTAATATGTCTTTCTTACCCGCAACGGCTGCTTTGAAAGTCTGCAGCGCAGTAGTCGTCGTTGTGCTGCACGTATAAGTAGCCACGAAGCGCGAGCCGAATTTCGCGGTGGCAACGAAGTAATCGCCATACGTGTCCCGAAAGCCAGCAGGGTTCGAGCTTGCCAACTCACTGGCTTGAGGGGTGAAGGCTGGCGCTGGACTCAGCGAGGCATAATCCGCGTCTGTCACGTCATAGAAAGCCAATATCGTCAACGAGGTTTCAGAGTACGTGACATTGGACAAATATGACGCGGATGCCGATGCACTGGCGGCACCTACATTGTATTCGCCCTGAGCTTCCGCTTTGAAAAGTCGGCTATAGTCGTCAGCGGTCGCAATCACTTCGTACTTCTGAACGGTATTTTTCGCCCTACCAGGTTCTGGTGTAATGGGGCTAACTGCTTGTACAGCAAACGCACCACTTTCGGCGTTGATTCCCAAGCCGAAAGAATAGTCATTCCATGGCTGATCATTCAAAGTTCCCGCCAGATTGGTAACTAGCGACTCGCTTTTTTCACCCCGTTTACTCCACATTTTTCACATCCCTAATGTTTTTTTGATTGAGACAGGTTCTGCCATCAACAAAAGCTGTCTATTCCTCGACACATGCTTTGAGGTCACAAGGCACTTAATAAAAATGCACAATCGACAATCAGGAATCAAGAAAATTTTATAGAGCAGTAATAAAATTATTCTATCAATTGACTGTAGAGATCAAAATTCGCGGCTGACTATTCAAACGGTTTTATATAGGCGCACGCAAAGGTGCCAACGCATGAAGCCGATTCACACGCACTTTGAAATGCCATCTTTGTGTGCGAGCTTGCTCGCGAACGCTAATTTTCATTCGAAGTATCTTCAGATGCCTGTCACGCTTATGGCAGGGTAGGCCTGCCGCCTTACATAAACTCACACATCCCGGAACCGCCAAAATGCGCATCACAGCCCCGATAACCGCATTAGCCCTGACAGCTCTCGCCGGATGCGCCGGCCCCTTGCCCACCGTCAACCCGGACATGGCGTGGGTCGACATGCGCACCATCACCGGCCAGTTGATCATGGGCGACAAGCTGGATGGCAAGAACACCTACGACGGGCGTTACTTTCAGGTGACGCCGGGCAGCCATGAGCTGCAGGTGCGTTATGACTATGAGTACCGGTCGGGCGGGCTGGGGATGATCAGTGACGAGTACACCGAGATCACTTGTTACGTCAGTGTTCGATACGACCACTTCGCTGCCGGGCAGCGCTATATGCTGGAAGTACGCTCACTGGCGAACAGCGTCGACGCCTGGCTTTACGATGCAGAGCGCAAGGTGGTGGCCGAAGAGGAAGAAGAGGGCGGGGTGCACTGCATCTGATCAGCGATCGTTACGCTGGTAGATGATCTTTTTACTGCCGTTGTCGCAGCTGCCGACGACCATGTTGGGGTCGGTGGCTTCTTCGTTGCTGACGATTTCAAGCGTGTAGGACGTGACGTTGTTGGCCTGGATCTTGGCTTCGATTTCATCCTTGAGTTCTTCACAGGATTTCGGTGCCGCCAGGGCGCTGGTCGCAAGCAGGGTACAGGTCACTGCCAGAATAAAACGTTTCATGCTCGACTCCTGATCAAAATCAAACCATGCGCCAATGAACGCATGACCGATGAAGCAAGCCAGCTTTATACAGGAGATGAAGGAGCGCACAAGGCGCTCCCGCAAAGCTCGCTGTGAATCAGCTCAACAACGTAGCGTCCAGAGTGATCTTGGCGTTCAGCACCTTGGAAACCGGGCAGCCTTCTTTGGCTTGCTTGGTCAGTTCGTCGAACTTCTCCTGCGTCGCGCCTGGCACTTTGGCCTTTAGGGTCAAATGCACAGCGCTGATTTCAAAACCGCCTTCAATCTGGTTAAGTGTCACGTCAGCCTGAGTGTCGATGCTCTCAGCAGTCAGGCCTGCACCGCCCAGAATCATGGACAATGCCATCGAGAAGCAGCCTGCGTGGGCCGCGCCGATCAATTCTTCAGGGTTGGTGCCTTTACCGCCTTCAAAACGAGCCTTGAAGCCGTAAGGGGCTTCTTTCAACACGCCGGTTTCCGTGGAAATGCTGCCGATACCGTTTTTCAGATCACCTTCCCAGTGGGCGGATGCTTTCTTGACGATGCTCATGGTGGCTCCTTCTTGAGATGAATTTGGATCAATGCTGTTACAAGGTTCTGAGGATAGACGGCTCTGGAAAGTTCAACCGTCGGAAAGACCAAGCGTTTAAGTAGGTTTTTATCCGCCTGCCATTGAAAAGCCAGACTTGCGCCCGCACTGCTGTTTCATCGTGGGCAGCTCTAGCAGCCAGCCCATCACAATTTGAGGAGCTACCCCGGCCTATGAAACGTCTGGCAGATGTAAAAATTTCCACCCTTGATCTGGTGCCGGTGCGCCACGACAAAGGGCCCGCCGATTCCCTGCGCAACTCGCTCAACCTTGCCCAGCATGTTGAAAAGCTGGGTTACAACCGCTTCTGGGTGGCCGAGCACCACAACATGGACGGCATCGCCAGTTCAGCGACCTCGGTGCTGCTCGCCTACCTGGCAGGCGGCACGTCGACCATTCGTGTCGGGGCTGGCGGAATCATGCTGCCCAACCATGCGCCGCTGGTGGTTGCCGAGCAGTTCGGTACGCTGGCCAGCCTGTATCCCGGTCGAATTGATCTGGGGCTGGGTCGCGCACCAGGTTCCGATCAGATGACCGCTCGCGCCCTGCGCCGCGAACGCTCCGGCAGCGCCGAAGATTTTCCGGATGACGTCACCGAGCTGATGGAATATCTGGGGCCGCGCACACCTGATCAAAAAGTGATCGCTGTTCCGGGCTCAGACACCAACGTGCCGATCTGGCTACTGGGCTCGAGCCTGTTCAGTGCTCAACTGGCAGGCATGCGCGGTTTGCCGTATGCCTTCGCGTCGCATTTTGCGCCGCGTTATATGCATGAGGCGATTCGCGTGTACCGCAATCACTTCCAGCCATCGGCCGTGCTCGACAAACCCTACGTGATGCTCGGCGTTCCGCTGTCCGCGGCAGACACCGACGAGCACGCCGAATACCTCGCGACATCTGTTTACCAGCGCATCCTCGCGCTGATGCGCGGGCACAGTCTGATGCAGCGCCCACCGGTCGAATCCATGGACGGCCTGTGGCTGCCGCATGAACGTGAAGCGGTGGCGAGCTTCCTGGGGCTGGCGATGGTTGGCGGCCCGGACAAGATCCGCGCCAAACTGGATGTGCTGCTTGAACAGACCGATGCCGATGAACTGATCTTCACGTGCGACATGTATGAGCACGAGGACAGGCTGCGTTCCTACGAGATTCTGGCGCAGGTCGCACAAGGCTGATAGCAACCTTTCGGGTCACAACGCGGGCTTCAAAAACAGCATCGCCCCGGACTGGATGACAGTCCGGGGCGATGCTGTTCGTGAAACCTGCAAACGGGATTAGCCGGCGAACCGACCTGAGTCAGGCCCGGCTGGCAATCAACCGCGCTGGTAAACGACTTCCTTGGTGCCGCCTTCGCAGGTGCCGACGACTTGCTTGTCGGACGCGCTGCCTTTCTCGACCACTTCCAGCGTGTAGGACGTTACGCCCTTCGCCTGGAGTCTGGCGTCGATTTCACTTTTCAACTCTTCACATGGCTTGCCTGCCGCGAGGGCAGTACCTGCAATGCTCAGCAAGCCTACAGCCAACAAAAACTTCTTCATGGGTAATCCCTCTCGTCCGGCCAAATGAAGACGCCATCGGAACAGGCGCCCATTGAAAACCCCCACGCCCACACATCAACCATGTGGTCATATCAGTGTGTGTGTAGCGCAGGTTATGGCAATCGGCCAGCCGAAAGGTTCAGAAGAGCATCAGCTGTTGGTAATGCGGAAGCCGACTTTCAAGGTGACCTGGAAATGCGCGACTTTGCCGTTTTCGATATGGCCGCGGGTTTCGGTCACCTCAAACCATTCCATCAGGTCGAGGCTTTTGCTGGCTTCGGCCAGGGCGTTGTTGATGGCGTCTTCGATAGTGGTAGTGGAAGAGCCTACGATTTCAACTTTTTTGTACGTGTGATGATCGGTCATGGCAGTTCTCCTGAAGGTCTGGAAAAGACGCGATATAGACCGCGCTCCCTGCTTCTGTCAGGAGAACGCGCGCAAAAGTTCAGCGCTTTGCAAAAATCCCATCGCACTTTCCAAAAAGCCCGGAGTCGGAAACAACACGCCCACTCATCATTGCAGGAGAAACACCATGGCTACTACGTCACTTCGCAAAGCCTCGTTGCAGAGTATGGAAGCTGAGATCGAGAGCCTCCTGAAGTCCCTCGAGGGCCTGAAAGCCGACGCTACCGACGAGTCGCGCAAGACACTGAAAAATCTGAAAGCCAACGCTGAAAGCGCACTGAGCCATTCGCGCAGCCTGCTCAGCGATGTCTACGAAGACGTTAAAGAGAAAACCCGCGAAAATGCATTGGCAACTCGTGACTATGCTCAGGAGCACCCTTGGACCACCGCTGGTGTTGCGGTAGGTGCCATTGGCCTGATCACTGCCTACATGCTGTTCAAGCGCGGTAACTGATCAGATTCTGATCGGGTCCTCAGACCGCTTCAGCTCATTTTTCAACCACTGAGCAAGCTGTCGCGCCCGTCCATCGGCCGCACGTCTGGGTACCCAAAGCGCCAACTGCGCCGGGGTTTCGCTGAAACCCCATGGCGCAGCCAGGCGACCGGCTTTAAGGTCATCGATGACCAAAGGCTCCGGCGCAATCGCAATGCCCAGGCCCGCCACAGCCGCCTCCAGCAAATAATACAAATGCTCGAAACCCTGCCCGTAACGTAATGATCGCGGATCGATGCCGTTGTGCTGCGCCCAGCTTGGCCAGGCTTGCGGACGTGAGGTGGTTTGCAACAGTGATTCTTTGAGCAGCGCTGCGGCGGGTGCATCGCGCAGACTTTCGAATCGCGCGAAGCGTGGGCTCAAGACCGGCCCTATTCGTTCGCTCGCCAGTTCGAAAACCTGCATGTCTGCAGGCCACGGCGGCTCGGCGAATACCAGCAATGCATCCAGACCGGGCCGGCGCGGATCAAGGTCGCCTTCACCTGCCGACAGGTGCAGGCGCAGGTCTGGCAACTCGGCATTAAGACGGCTCAAACGCGGTATGAACCAGCGCGCCAGCAGGCTGCCGGAACATCCCAACACGAATGGCGCGTCTGCGCTGCCCTTGCTCAGCTCGACGCATACGCCGCGCAATCGATCGAATGCTTCGCCACTCACATCGCGTAACCGAATGCCTGCATCTGTGAGTTTCAAGCCTCGTCCGTCCTTGCTGAACAGGCTTACACCCAAGTGTTCTTCAAGCACTTTTAATTGGCGACTGACAGCACCATGCGTCACGTTCAGCTGTTCGGCCGCCTGACTGACACTGCCAAGTCGGGCAGTGCTTTCGAAAGCACGCAGGGCGTTGAGGGGAGGAAGGTCGCGGCTCATGATCTGTGAGTTTTCCTGACAGGTTGCAGCGATCTTATCGGTTTTCATCGAGCCGTGCGCTGGTTAAAGTGGACCCATTGCCGATCCGGCTCAATTCATTCGCCCAATACTGCAACTGGAGCACTTCATGACCCAGACCAACTTCCGCAGCGGCCCCGACGCCAACGGCCTGTTCGGCTCATTCGGCGGCCGCTACGTGGCTGAAACCCTGATGCCGCTGGTGCTAGACCTCAACCGCGAGTACGAAGCCGCCAAGGCCGACCCGGAGTTCGCCAAGGAAATGGCCTACTTCCAGCGCGATTACGTGGGCCGTCCAAACCCGCTGTACTTCGCCGAGCGCCTGACCGAATTCTGTGGCGGCGCGAAGATCTACTTCAAGCGCGAAGAGCTGAACCACACCGGCGCGCACAAGATCAACAACTGCATCGGCCAGGTATTGCTGGCCAAGCGCATGGGCAAAAAACGCCTGATTGCGGAAACCGGCGCGGGCATGCACGGCGTTGCTACCGCTACCGTCGCTGCGCGCTTTGGCTTGCCTTGCGTGATCTACATGGGCGCGACCGACATCGAACGTCAGCAGGCCAACGTGTTCCGCATGAAGCTGCTGGGCGCTGAAATCGTACCAGTCACTTCCGGCACTGGCACCCTGAAAGATGCGATGAACGAAGCCCTGCGTGACTGGGTGACCAACGTCGACGACACCTTCTACCTGATCGGCACTGTGGCAGGTCCGCATCCGTATCCGGCGATGGTGCGTGATTTCCAGGCCATCATCGGCAAGGAAACCAAAGAGCAGATGCAGGAGAAGGAAGGTCGTCTGCCGGACAGCCTGATCGCCTGCGTGGGTGGCGGCTCCAACGCCATGGGCCTGTTCCATCCGTTCCTCGATGACGCCAGCGTAGAAATCATCGGCGTTGAAGCGGGCGGTCACGGCGTGAATACCGACAAGCACGCGGCCAGCCTCAATGGCGGCGTACCGGGCGTGCTGCACGGCAACCGTACCTACCTGCTCCAGGATGGCGACGGGCAGATCACAGACGCGCACTCGATCTCTGCTGGTCTGGACTATCCGGGTATCGGCCCGGAGCACGCCTTCCTGCACGAAGTGAAACGCGTCGAGTACGTCAGCATCACCGATGACGAAGCGCTGGATGCCTTCCATCAATGCTGCCTGCTCGAAGGCATCATCCCGGCACTGGAAACCGCTCACGCACTGGCCGAAGCCATGAAGCGGGCAACCAACCTGCGCGACGACCACCTGATGGTCGTGTGCCTGTCCGGGCGCGGTGACAAAGACATGCAAACCGTCATGAACCATATGGCAGCCGCCGAAAAAACTCAGGAGAAGCTGGTATGAGCCGTCTCGAACAACGTTTCGCCCAGCTGAAAACCGAAGGTCGTGCGGCGCTGGTCACTTTCATCACCGCCGGCGACCCAGGCTACGACACCTCGCTGCAAGTCCTGAAGGGCCTGCCTGCTGCGGGTGCTGACTTGATCGAGCTGGGCATGCCGTTCACTGATCCGATGGCAGACGGTGTGGCGATTCAGCTCGCTACGCTACGCGCTCTGGACGCGGGCCAGACCCTGCAGAAAACCCTGCAGATGGTCAGCGAATTCCGTGTCGACGATCAGACCACGCCGATTGTGCTGATGGGTTACTACAACCCGATCCACCGCTTTGGCGTCGAAGCCTTCGTGGCGCAGGCAAAAGAAGCGGGCGTCGACGGTCTGATCATCGTTGACCTGCCTCCCGAGCACGACGCCGAACTGGCAACGCCTGCACAGGCATCCGGTATCGACTTCATCCGCCTGACCACGCCAACCACCGACGATGCGCGCTTGCCGCGTGTGTTGGAGCGCAGCTCCGGGTTTGTCTACTACGTGTCGGTTGCCGGTGTAACTGGTGCTGGCTCGGCGACCACCGAGCACGTTACTGAAGCCATCGCACGCCTGCGTCGCCACACCAGCCTGCCGATCAGCGTCGGTTTCGGTATCCGCACACCCGAGCAGGCAGCGGCCATTGCTCGTCTGGCAGACGGCGTTGTAGTGGGCTCGGCGTTCGTCGATAAGATCGCCACTGCTGAGTCGCCTGAAAAGGCAATCGATGGCGTGTTGACTCTGTGCGCCGCATTGGCCGAAGGCGTACGTAACGCACGCATCGGCTGAGGGTAAAGTTTCTGATACAGAGGAATCAAAGCGCTATCAGCGGTTCTATGTAGCACGACACAAGGGGTTCATGACCAATGTCATGAACCCCTTTTTGCTGCATTGAGTGAAGCTGAGGAAGCACCATGAAACTGCCAAACCGTTTTATCACCGGGCTGGGTATCTTGATGATCAGCGCCAGCCCGCTACTGCAAGCGGCGCCGCCTGACCAGCGCGGTGATGGCCCGGACGACAATCGTGGCGTTCAACAGCCGGGGCCGCAGAACAATGGCGGGCATAACGAGCGTGGCAATGACCGTGGACCGGGCAACGATAACGGCAGGGGTCCAGACAAGGGCCCGGGTAGCCAGCCAGGCAGACAGGCCCACCAGGACAACCGCGGCGGCAACCGCCCACCGCAGGATTTCGGCCCGGTACGCGAGACCTTCCAGCAGCACCGCGACGTCATCGGCCGAGGCCAGCCGCTGCCACCTGGTGTACACATCGCCAAAGGCCGTCCGTTGCCACCTGGTTACGGTAAACGCCTGGACAGCCGCTCGCTGCAATACCTGCCACATTATGACGGCTACGAATGGCGACGCCTGGGCACCGACGTCGTACTGATCGCCGTGGGTTCGGGAATTGTTTACGCGATTCTGGATGGTGTGTTGAATTGATGGTCTGCTGACGCCCTTGAATGCGCGGTGACACACAGACTTGTGACGCGGAGCGTCACGAGCGGCATTCCCACGCTGGAGCGTGCGGAACGATAATCTCAACTATCGTGCGACGCTCCGCGTCGCATGCCTTTCTGGACGCTCCGCGTTCGATCTTGAAGGCCCAGCGCAGAAACCAGCCCACCTCAACCCTGCTGCTGATTAACCCGCGCCAAAAACGTCATCAGCGCCCCTGACACAAAATCCGGGTTTTCCAGATTGGCGATATGACCCGCTTCAGGCACCAGCACGTAAGGGCAGCCAATCAGGCTGGCCATCTCACGGGTTTCTTCAGGCGGACGCGGGATGTCAGCATCGCCACACATCACCAGCGTGGTGTCTGCATTCAATTGCTCTATCAACCCAAGCCGATCGTCACGACCAAAGATCATTCGCCCCAGAGGCACTACAGTCTGGCGCAACTGCTCTGCATGCATACCCGCCAACGCCGAGCGGAACGCCTGATACACCGGCGACTGCGGGTCAATGCCAGGCCGGAAGAAGATCGGCACCACAATGTCCAACAGCGGCTCAGGAAAGGCACCGGCCTCTTCCAGCTTGTCGAGCAACGAGAAATAGTAGGCTTTCTTGGCTTCCGACTCTTTGCCCAGATAAGTGTCCATCAGCACCAGCCCGGTGATCCGCTCTGGCGCGAGCAGCGCAGCAATCGCACCCCACATGCCGCCCACCGACAGCCCGACGATGCTGCAACGCTCGATATTCAAATGATCCAGCAGCGCCAGCGCATGGCGGGCGAGATCATCGAGATTGCGGGTGCCTTCCGGAAAACCGCTGGAATCCCCATGCCCCCAAAGGTCCGGCACAACCACCCGATACCGGCTGGCCAGCGTGTCGATCTGCGCACTCCACATCGCCTTGTCCCAAAGGTAACTGTGACCGAGCAAGACAACCGGCCCGGTGCCTTGGTCAGCGTAGTGAAGGGTCTTACCGTCGATGAGTAGATCCGGCATTTCTGATGATCCTCTGTCTGGTCTTTCAGCATTCATTTCAGGCAGCCCGTGAAAGGCGGCTTATCGATGTTGACGCGTATGCATGACCATTTTGTTGAAATTTGCGCTGCAACGGACCGAGTGGTCATTTTTCAGCGGAGCTATCTTACACCGATCTTTTCGACGAGGAATGCGCTTGTAATTGCTGAAGGAAAACGGTCGAGAAGCTGGCTATCAGCCACTTAGAGCGCCCAGATTCAAAGGCCGAACCGCGCCCATCCAGATGGCATGGTCGGTATGGTCGCGCAGCTCATCGCCCGTCAACGGATGCAGAAAAACCACCAATCCATCGCGATTAAGCGCGAGCCATAAAGTGACATCAGCCAACTGCTCATGCCCGAACGCCAACTGGCAACTCCAGTCCGGATGCGGCCCAACCAGTTTTTGGTGAACGCGGCCCATCTGCATGGCAAATTTCTCGGTCGCGGCTTCGCACAGGGCTCGGGCCTGGTCCAGGGTCTGGGCGTTGAAATAGATATGGGCGTGGTAGCCGTGGGTGTCTTGCATGTATGAGTCCTTCCTGACCAAAAAATGAACGCCTGCTTACACCGCAATCGACGGCAAAGGCCTGCCCGCCAGCGAAACCCCGCTCAACGCCTGCTCACTCGCCAGCCAGTCCATGAACTGCTGGACGATCTGCACGCGCCGTTTGCGCTGGGGCAAAACCACGTAATAGCCCTGGCCGGAAATGGCGGCTCCGGCGATGGGGCGGCAGAGCAGGCCTTGGTCGAGGAGGTCGTCGACCAGGTGTTTCCAGCCGATGGCGACGCCTTGTCCGCCAATCGCGGCCTGGATGAGCAGGGTGTAGTTGTCGAAACGCAGCTGGCCGGGCGTAGGGGCCTGGGGGATGTCGAGGGCGCGGAATACGCCTGCCCAGTCGAACCAGTTGTTGCTGCTTTCGCCGCGCAGGTGCAGGAGCGGAAAGTCGCGCAGTGCTTCGTTGGGCAGCGGCGTCTGGCGACCCGCGATCAGTTGCGGGCTGCACACTGGAAAGACTTCTTCGCTGAACAGCCAATGGCTTTCGCCTTGCTTGAAGCGCCCGTCGCCGAACAGTACGGCAACGTCGATATCTGCGCGTAACATGCTGTGGGTACGCTCGCTGGTGACCAGGCTGACATCCACGTCCGGGTTGACCTTGTGGAAACGGTGCAGGCGCGGCATCAGCCAGTAGGCGGCGAAGGCGAAGTCGGTCGCCACTTGAAGCACTTCGTGCTGGTGCTGTTCGGTGATCGCTATCAGCCCGCTGTCTATCGATTGCAGGCCAGCCTGCACATGACTGAACAATATTTCGCCGGCTTCGGTAAGCTCGATACCGCGATAGATCCGGTCAAACAGGCGGGTGGCCAGCTGTTCTTCAAGGCGCTTGATCTGCTGGCTGACGGCAGGCTGGGTAGTGCCCAGTTCGATAGCCGCCGCAGTGAAGCTGCGCAAGCGAGCCGCGACTTCAAAGGCACGCAGCAGGTCGAGGGACATATCGCCAAAAGCTTCAAACATAAGCGGTGCTTATCCTAGGCATTGCTGCGCATGGGCTTTACCATCAAACACGAGGACTTCATCCTCGTATCCAGCACTTTCGCATAACTTTTCACAATGGGATGCAGCGATTACATGAAGCGCAAAAATATTCTGTTCATCATGGCCGATCAAATGGCCGCGCCAATGTTGCCGTTTTACGCCCGGTCTCCAATCCTGATGCCGAATCTGAGCCGCCTTGCTGCCGACGGCGTGGTGTTCGATTCAGCGTATTGCAACAGCCCTCTGTGCGCGCCATCGCGTTTCACACTGGTCAGCGGTCAGCTGCCAAGCAAGATCGGCGCGTACGACAACGCAGCCGACTTCCCGGCTGATATTCCAACCTACGCTCACTATCTGCGTGCGCTGGGCTACAAGACTGCTCTGGCAGGCAAGATGCATTTCTGTGGGCCGGATCAACTGCACGGTTACGAAGAGCGCCTGACCAGTGACATTTACCCGGCCGACTATGGCTGGTCGGTCAACTGGGACGAGCCTGATGTGCGTCCGAGCTGGTACCACAACATGTCTTCGGTGTTGCAGGCCGGTCCGTGCATTCGAACCAACCAGCTGGATTTCGACGAAGAAGTGCTGTTCAAGTCCCAGCAGTATCTGTACGACTACGTACGCCAGGACGGCAACGCGCCTTTCTGCCTGACCGTTTCCATGACTCACCCTCACGACCCGTACACCATCCCCATGCCGTTCTGGGACCTGTACAGCAACGACGAAATCCCGATGCCCACGCCGCATGCCAATCAGGCCGCGCTGGACCCGCATTCGCAACGGCTGCTCAAGGTCTATGACCTGTGGGACAAGCCAATGCCGACCAACAAGATTCGTGATGCGCGCCGCGCCTACTTCGGCGCGTGCAGCTATATCGATCTGAACGTCGGCAAGCTGATGCAGACGCTGGATGAAGTCGGGCTGGCGGAAGACACCATCGTGGTGTTCTCCGGCGATCACGGCGACATGCTGGGCGAGAAGGGCCTCTGGTACAAAATGCACTGGTTCGAAATGGCCGCCCGCGTGCCGTTGGTGGTGTACTCGCCGGGCCAGTTCAAGCCGGGACGGGTCAGTGCGTCGGTGTCGACTGCCGACTTGCTGCCGACCTTTGTCGAAATGGCCAACGGCAAGCTGGACGCCGGGTTGCCACTGGACGGACGCTCGCTGATGCCGCACCTGAAACGCAAGGGTGGGCACGATGAGGTGTTCGGCGAGTACATGGCCGAAGGCACGACCAGCCCGTTGATGATGATCCGTCGCGGCGCTTACAAATTCATCTATTCGGAGCAGGACCCGTGCCTGCTCTTCGATGTGAAGAAGGACCCGAAAGAGCAGAAGGATCTGAGCCAGTCACCCGCCCATGAAAAGCTGTTCAATGACTTCCTGGCTGAAGCTAGAGCCAAGTGGGATATACCGGCGATACACCAACAGGTGCTCGCCAGCCAGCGCAGAAGGCGCTTCGTCGCCAAATCGCTGGCAACCGGCAAGCTGAAGAGTTGGGATCACCAGCCACTGGTCGACGCCAGTCAGCAATACATGCGCAACCACATTGATCTGGACGATCTGGAGCGTAAGGCACGTTTTCCGCAACCTTGACCCTGCCCACACCAAAAAAATCAAAAGGGGTACATCAATGAAGAAGTTATCCACAGCCGTTGCGGTCGCGGTCATGACGTTCGGCAGCCTTACGGCGCAGGCAGAGGACGCAAGTTGCAGCACCGTGAAAATGGCCGATCCGGGCTGGAGTGACATTGGGGCCACCAATGCTATCGCCAGCGTGGTGCTTGAAGGTCTGGGCTACAAGGCCAAGGTCGACACCCTGGCCGTGCCGATTGCCTATGGCGGCCTGAAAGACGGCAAGCTGGATGTTTTTCTGGGTAACTGGATGCCGGCGCAGCAGGGCTTTTACGACAAGTTCGTGGCGACCGGCGATGTAACGCAATTGGCCAGGAATCTTGAAGGCACCGAGTTCACCCTGGCGGTGCCGGATTACGTCTGGGATGCGGGTGTGCATGATTTTGCCGACCTGAATAAATTCGCTGACAAGTTCGACCAGAAGATCTACGGCATTGGCTCTGGCGCACCTGCCAACTTGTCGCTGCAGGAAATCATCAAGAAGAATGAATTCGATCTGGGCAAATGGAAGCTGGTCGAGTCGAGCGAGACCGCGATGCTCGCCGAGGTCAATCGCAATGTGAAGAAGAAGGCGTTTGTGGTCTTCCTCGGCTGGACCCCGCATCCGATGAACGTGCAGATCAAAGGTATGCATTACCTCAAGGGCGGCGAGAAATACTTTGGCGATACCGGCTCGGTCTTCACCCTGACTCGCAAGGGTTATGCGCAAGCCTGTCCGAACGTCGGCAAGCTGCTGACCAATCTGAGCTTCACCCTGGACATGGAAAACAGCATCATGGCCGAAGTGGCGAACAGCAAGGTCAGCAACAGCGCAGCGGCAAAGGCCTGGATCAAGGCCAATCACGCAGTGCTGGACACGTGGCTGGAGGGCGTGAAGACGTTTGATGGCAAGGATGGGCTGGCGGCGGTGAAGGCCAGGTTGTAGGCGTAAGGTCTTGAGCACGCGGCGTGGCGCAGATTTGTGACGCGGAGCGTCACCCAAGGTATTCCCACGCTGGAGCGTGAGGAACGATAGGTGTCCAACTATCGTGCCCATGCTCCGCGTGGGTATGCCGTTCTGGACGCTCTGCGTCCTCTACGTTCAATTCACTCGAGGGACCGATGCGCTGGCTCAATCGCCATAAAATTCTACCGTTTCTAGCCTGGCTGCCGCAGCAGAGCCGCGCCAGTGTCGGGCGTGATGCGCTGGTGGGCCTGAGCGGTGCCATTCTGGCCCTGCCGCAGTCCATCGCTTACGCACTGATCGCCGGGCTGCCTCCGGAGTACGGTCTGTACGCCGCGATTGTTCCTGTTCTGATCGCCTGCCTGTGGGGCTCGTCCTGGCACCTCATCTGTGGGCCGACCGCGGCTATTTCCATCGTGCTGTATGCCAGTGTCAGTCCGCTCGCCGTCCCGGCCAGTCAGGACTACATCATGTTGATCCTGCTGCTGACCTTCATCGCTGGCGTATTTCAGTTGTTGCTGGGGATGATGCGCTTCGGTGCACTGGTAAATTTCGTTTCGCACTCGGTGGTGCTGGGTTTCACGCTGGGCGCTGCGGTGGTGATTGCGCTGGGGCAGATGCCCAATCTGCTGGGCATTGATCTGCCGAGTCAGACCACCGCGCTCAAAAGCGTGAGCGCCGTGCTCGAGCATCTGCGTGAGGTCGATCTGTCTTCGCTGATGCTCGGTCTGTTGACCCTGGCGCTGGGTATCGGACTCAAGCTTCTCGTGCCTCGCTGGCCGACGCTGTTGATCGCACTGGCGTCGAGCAGCCTGCTGGTGTGGCTGTGGCCGGCGATGTTCGGCCATGTCCGTGTGGTCAGCGCCTTCGTCGGCCATCTGCCGCCCTTCAGCCCGTTGCCGCTGGATCTCGAACTGATCCTCAAACTGCTGCCGACCGCCGTGGCGGTGGGCATGCTCGGGCTGGTCAACAGCCTGTCGATTGCCCGCTCGCTGTCGGCACGTTCGCAGCAGATGCTCAACGCCAATCAGGAAGTCCGTGCGCAAGGTCTGTCGAATATGGTCGGCTCGCTGTTTTCCGGCTACCTCTCAGCGGGCTCGTTCACCCGTGCGGCGCTGAGTTACGAGGCGGGTGCGCGTTCGCCGTTGGCCGGCGTTTTTTCGGCACTATGGGTGGCATTGTTCGCGGTCGCCGGAGCCTCGTTGATCTCGCACATTCCAATCCCGGCCATGGCCGCCTCAATTCTGCTGATCTGTTGGGGCCTGGTGGATCGCCGTGGCATTCGTGCACTGTTCCGTGTCAGCCGCGCCGAGTTTTTCGTGATGGCGCTGACCTGTCTGGCCACCCTGCTGCTGGAGCTGCAAACCGCGATTTATGCCGGTGTGCTGGCCTCGCTGTTCTTCTACCTCAAACGCACTTCACAACCGCGCGTGCAGCAATGGCGCGAAGGCGATGAGGATGTGCTGCGGGTCGGCGGCTCGATCTTCTTCGGTGCCAGCCATTATCTGCAAACTCGCCTGCAACGCACTGAAGGGCTGCGTGTAGTGATCGATGCGCAGCAGATCAACTTTATCGATTACTCAGGCGTGGAAATGCTTCATCAGGAAGCCAGGCGCTTGGATCAGCAGGGGCGAGTGCTGGTAATGCGAAATGCCAGACCCCAAGTGATCGAGGAATTGCACAAGCTGGAAGGGCCGCAGAACTGCCCGATTCTGTTTGAGGATTGAGCCATAACTCATCGTCCCGACGCTCTGCGTCGCAAGAGGACGCGGAGCGCCCAGAACGGCATGCCAACGCGGAGCATTGGCACGATAGTCTCTCAGTCAACCAGCCGCCAGCAGCCTGCGCAACTCGGCCAGTACCGGAGCCGAGTCCGGGCGCACGCCGCGCCATAGCAGGAAAGCTTCTGCCGCCTGCTCCACCAGCATACCCAAGCCATCAACCGACTGTGCCGCACCCTGTTCAGTGGCCCAGCGGCAAAAGGCGGTGGGCTCTTTGCTGTACATCATGTCGTAGCAGAAGGTCGCACCGGGCTGGATAAGGCTCGGGGAAATCGGTGGCAGCTCTCCGGCCAGGCTGGCAGAGGTGGCATTGATGATCACATCCACCGGTTCTTCAAGCCAGTCGAAGCTGCTGGCAAACACAGGACCCAGATCCGCAAATTCCTGAGCCAGTCGTTCGGCTTTTTCAACGGTGCGATTGGCAATCACCAGCACTGCGGGTTGCTCCGCCAGCAAGGGTTCAAGCGCGCCACGAACCGCGCCACCCGCGCCCAGCAACAGAACCCGCTGACCACGAAGGCTGCGCCCGCAGTTGACTGTCAGGTCGCGCACCAGCCCGGCACCGTCGGTGTTGTCACCCAGTAGCGTACCGTCATCGAGCTTGCTCAAGGTGTTCACCGCTCCCGCACGCTGACCGCGCTCGGTCAGGCTATCGGCCAGGCGATAGGCTTCTTCCTTGAACGGCACAGTCACGTTGGCACCACGTCCGGTCTGGAAAAACGCCTGGGCAAACGCGGTGAAATCATCCAGCGGTGCCAGCGACGTCTGGTAATCCAGCGCCTGCCCGGTTTGCTCGGCGAACAGGCGATGAATCAGCGGCGACTTGCTGTGACCGATGGGGTTACCAAAGACGACGTACCGGTCCATCAGTTGTCCGCCAGCCAGTCGCGATCAGTCAGGAAGTAATCGGTCAGGCGCGCTTCTTCGCTGCCCGGCGCGGCTTTCCAGTCATAACCCCAGCGCACTTGCGGCGGCAGCGACATGAGGATCGATTCGGTACGGCCACCCGATTGCAGACCGAACAGCGTGCCGCGGTCGTACACCAGGTTGAACTCGACGTAGCGCCCCCGACGGAACTCCTGAAACTCGCGCTGCTGCACGGTATAGGCCGCAGCCTTGCGACGCCGCACGATCGGCAGGTAGGCATTGATAAACGCATCGCCGATGGCGCGGATGAAGGCGAAGCTGGTGTCGAAATCCCACTGGTTCACGTCATCGAAAAACAGACCACCGATACCGCGTGGTTCATCACGATGCTTGAGGTGGAAGTAACTGTCGCACCACGCCTTGTAGCGCGGGTAGACATCATCGCCGAAGGGCGCACAGGCACGTTCGGCCACCCGGTGCCAGTGCACGCAGTCTTCCTCGACGCCGTAGTAGGGCGTCAAATCGAAACCGCCACCAAACCACCAGACTGGCTCCTCGCCTTCTTTCTCGGCAATGAAGAACCGCACGTTGGCGTGGGACGTCGGCACATGCGGGTTGTGCGGGTGAATCACCAGCGACACGCCCAGCGCCTCGAAACCACGCCCGGCCAGTTCAGGCCGATGGGCGCTGGCCGACGGAGGCAGGTTGCTGCCGAACACGTGGGAAAAATTGACACCACCTTTCTCGATGACCGCGCCATTCTCGATCACCCGCGTGCGACCACCGCCGCCCGCCGGACGCGTCCAGGCATCTTCCACAAAGTGTGCGTTGCCATCTTCCTGCTCGAGCGCGGTGCAGATCCGGTCTTGCAGGTCGAGCAGGTAGGCTTTTACGGCCTCGGTACGGGTACTCATGAGGATCCCTTACGGCTGACGTCAAACGGCTGAGCCCCCGCAGCAAAAGAGGCGCAGGCAAATTGGCGCGTAGCATACCATCGGCAGCGCGGGCTGGCAGTTGACGAAGACCGGGGGAAGGAGTCCGATGGGGCTTTCGCAGTTTGTATTACTTGGAAAACTGCCTGATTAATCGAACTCCGACTTACGCGAGGAGAACCTGACGTGAAGGCCGTCTGCAATGTCGAAGAGCTGGCTATCGAAAAAATGCGCTCCGGCAATTCATGCCTCAATCTTTCAGCGGAAGTCGATTGGGAGGATTTCCCTCGCTATGCTGACTTCGTTCTAGGCCTGCTGGGGGGCACCGTTACGTCGAAGTCCGACGCTGTGGATGTGCGCGTCTGGGACGTGCAGATAAAAGGCGAAGCGTTTTTTCTGTCCTATGAGGACTTTCCGTCGATGGTGAGCCTGGAATCAAAAAGCGCCAAGGGTGATGCGCTGATCGAAGACTTCCTGTCTGTCCTCTCTCAAAGCCCCCAAAGCTGAACGCCACGCAGTGCTTTCGTTTTAACGGTAGCGCAGCATGAGCATGCTACTTTTGTTTGTCTGACGCATAAGATATTGGGTCACCATCAAGGAGAGAGCACATGGCAAAGCGTATCCAGTTCAGCACTGTCGGAGGACCCGAGGTTCTTGAATATGTCGATTTCGAGCCAGAGGCTCCAGGGCCGCAGGCGGTGGTTGTGCGCAACAAGGCCATTGGCCTGAATTTCATTGATACCTATTACCGTAGCGGGCTGTATCCAGCGCCTGAGTTGCCTTCAGGGCTCGGTGCTGAAGGGGCGGGTGTGGTCGAGGCGGTGGGCGATGAGGTGACGCGCTTCAAGGTCGGTGATCGTGTTGCCTACGGCACCGGGCCTTTGGGCGCGTACAGCGAGTTGCATGTGCTGCCTGAGGCGAATCTGATGAAGCTGGCGGACTCGGTCAGTTTCGAGCAGGCCGCTGCGTTGATGCTCAAGGGCCTGACCGTGCAATACCTGCTGCGCCAGACCTATCAGGTGAAGCCGGGCGAGATCATTCTGTTTCATGCGGCGGCTGGTGGTGTCGGCTCGTTGGCCTGTCAGTGGGCCAAGGCATTGGGCGCGAAACTGATCGGCACGGTCAGTTCACCGGAGAAGGCCGCTCACGCCAAGGCGCTGGGTGCCTGGGAAACCATCGACTACAGCCACGAAGACGTCGCCAAACGTGTGCTGGAACTCACCGACGGCAAGAAGTGCCCGGTGGTCTACGACGGCGTGGGGCAGGACACCTGGCTGACCTCGCTCGACAGCGTGGCACCACGCGGGCTGGTGGTGAGCTTCGGCAATGCGTCAGGGCCGGTCTCAGGTGTGAATCTGGGGATTCTGGCGCAAAAGGGCTCGGTGTATGTCACCCGCCCGACACTGGGCACCTACGCGAACAATGCGCAGAACCTGCAGACCATGGCTGACGAGCTGTTCGACATGCTCGCCAGCGGCAAACTCAAGGTCGACAACATTCAGCAGTACGCGTTGAAGGACGCCGCCAAGGCGCAAACCGAGCTGTCCGCTCGGCGCACCACTGGCTCGACCATTCTGATTCCCTGAGCCAGCGTCAGCCAGCGCGCATGACCTGGCCGGTCGCGATATCACGGATCACGCTGGGGTTTCGGCGGCCGCCCAGGCTGCCGCCCAGCACACCGTCGATCTGACCCCGGAAGTACTGCTCGACGCGCAGCCGCGAACGGGCAGCCGGACGACCTGCCGGGTTGGCCGATGTGGAAATCAAAGGGCCGACCAACGCGCACAGTTCGCGCACCGTAGGGTGGTCGGTGACGCGCAGCGCCACGGTTTCATGAATGCCGGTGATCCACTCGGGCAGCAGGTTCTGATGCGGCACCAGCCAGGTATTGGGCCCCGGCCAGGTGCTGGCCATTCGGTCGAGCCACAATTCGGGGAAGTCTTCGAACAGAAAGTCGAACTGGCGAATGTTGTCGGCGATCAGGATCAGGCCTTTTTCCACTGGCCGTGACTTGATCGCCAGCAAACGATAAACCGCTTCTTCATCCCATGGATCACACCCCAGGCCCCAGACTGCCTCGGTCGGGTAAGCAATCACCGCACCGGCTCGAATATTCTGAGCGGCTTGTTGCACACGCCAACTGCTGACCATTGTTTGTCTCTCCGCTAAATCCTGACGGCAGTTTAACCTCAGGGCGCTCTGGCGAACCATCGTCCCGCTTCACAGCTTATTCTGCCGTCCAGTTCCAGCTCGGTCAGGCCCGCCAGTACCTTGGGCAACGGCCAGCCGCTGGAGACCGATAACCCCTCGCTGGTATGCGGCGCAGCGTGCAACAGCGCCAGAAGTGGATGGTCGCAAGGCACCGGTTTGGCAGGTGTCTCGGGCGCTGCAGCGGGCGCAACGCTCTTCCAGTGCTGCAAGCCTTCAAGAATGTGCTCAACGGTCTCGACCAGCGTTGCGCCGTCGCGTATCAACTGGTGGCAGCCCTTGGCACCCGGGTGGTGAATCGAACCCGGTATCGCATACACCTCTCGCCCATGCTCGGCGGCCAGTCGCGCGGTAATCAACGAGCCGCTGGCAACACTGGCCTCGACCACCAGCACGCCGAGCGACAGGCCGCTGATGATTCGGTTGCGCCGCGGGAAGTTGCTGGGCTGTGGTTCAGCGTCCAGCGGGAACTCGGAAATCACCGCGCCACCTTGCGCCGCCATCTGCGCGGCGAGCGCACGATGCTGCTGTGGATAAAGTTTTTCAAGCCCGGTGCCCAGTACACCAATTGTATGCCCACCGACATCCAGTGCGCCCTGATGCGCAGCCCCGTCAATGCCGCGCGCCAAACCGCTGGTGATCACAAAACCGGCGCCCGCCAGGCTGCGCGCAAAAGCTCTGGCAGTGTCCAGCCCGGGTCTGGAAGCGCGACGACTGCCGACCATGCCCAGCTGCGGACGCTCAAGGATAGAAGGGTCGCCGGCAATGAAGATCAGCGGCGGTGGGTCGGCGATCTCGGCCAGCAGCGCGGGGTAGCAAGGGTCGTCCCACATCAGCAAATGCTGGGCCGGACGCTCCAGCCAGGCCAATGCAGCACTGGCACCGTCCCTGACGGAAGGGGCTCGACGCGCCTCGGCGCAGGCACCTGGAATACCCAGCGCACGCCACGCACTGGCCGGTGCGCTCAGCGCAGACGACGCAGAACCGAAGGCTTCGATCAGCCTGGAAAAGCGTTTCGGTCCTATCTCGGGCAAGCGATGCATGCGCAGACGGGCTTCCAGCTCTGCTGGCGAAGAGAGGGCATTTTCGAACAGTGGCATAAGATCGTCCCTGATCCATTGTGCATCTCAGATGATGCACAAACCTGTGGATAACTCTGTTGACAACAATTTGATAAGTGTCTGGCTCGTCACACAAATCCGTCGCAGAACTGAAACATACCTTTAGGGATTTCGAACCTTGTCCATGATGGCCAAAGATCGGTTGGCTTGCAGGACCAAGGCGTAACTAAGCTTGTCGTACGTACGGAAAACCATGAGCAGGCCAGACCGTTCGTCAGGGATTTTTACCTGTTCACCGGTGATCCGGTCGCGCACTGTCTCGCTGGTTTTGTAGATCGCCAGCACGTTGCCCTCGGCCAGCCCGTCACGTTTGCCTTTGTTGAGGGTGACCACATCCAGCACGCTGACCTGGGTCACCCCGCGTGGCACATCCAGAATCAAACCTTCTATCGGCGTTTGCGGGGCGCTGGGCAGGAAAGTCGAGTTGATCGCTCGCTCTTCGCTGCTGAACAATCGGTCGCCCAGGCGCACTTCCTGCGTAGAGCGCTGCAGAACCAGAGTCGAGACGTCGCCCTCGGAGGCAACCACCTCAGCGCTGCCGATGTCATCCGCGTTGATCCCCAGCACTTCCTTGGTCTGTGGGTCGGTGTAGGTCTTGCCCTGTCGGAAAATGCCGTAGACGGTGTGCGCCGGGTCCAGCGTGCCCCGTGCATAGGCCCGGTCACCGCTACCGCTGAGCACGCGCTCGGCATTGCCCGCGACGATGTAGGGGGCCTTTTCGAACTGCTCGGCATTGTCGACGATGCGATTGCTGATCAGGAATGCGTTGATCGCCCCCAGCGGAATGCTCGGAATGGCCTCGACCATCGGCGTACTGCGCACACGCGGTGACAATTTGATGGTCCCGCGCGACTCGCCGCGGTTGAGCGTCACGCGCGGCTGACCATCGACCCAGGTCAACGCGAGAGTGTCACCGGGGTAGATCAGGTCGGGATCATGGACTTGCGGATTGGCCCGCCATATCTCGCGCCATTTCCACGGTTCACGCAAAAACTTGCCGGAAATGTCCCAGAGTGTGTCCCCGGCGACAACGGTGTAGCTCTGCGGATAGCCTTCCCTGAGTTGCACTTGCGCCTGCGCAAGACCGCTGGCGGTCAGCAGCAGCAGGGCGAGTAGTGATTTCCTCATGCGGTGAATCCCTTTATCATGTTGCCTCACGCGAACCCTAGAGTCCTGTCCTGGGCTGCCTGCCTTGAACTCCCGGGCCCGGCACCCAACATTGACTTTACCTTAACAGTGCAGCTCTTACGTATATGGCCATTCTAAACATCCTCGAATTTCCCGATTCGCGCCTGCGCACCATCGCCAAACCTGTGGCGATGGTAGACGAAGGCATTCGCCAGTTGGTCGACGACATGTTTGAAACCATGTACGAAGCGCCCGGCATCGGGCTGGCAGCCACGCAGGTCAATGTCCACAAGCGTGTGGTTGTCATGGACCTGAGCGAAGACCGCAGCGAACCGATGGTCTTCATCAACCCTGAAATCGAAAAACTGACCGATGAAATGGATCAGTATCAGGAAGGCTGCCTGTCGGTACCCGGTTTCTACGAGAACGTCGACCGTCCGCAAAAGGTCCGCGTCAAAGCGCTGGACCGTGACGGCAAGCCTTACGAAATGGTTGCCGAAGGCCTGCTCGCCATCTGCATCCAGCATGAGTGCGATCACCTGAACGGCAAGCTGTTCGTTGATTACCTCTCTAACCTCAAGCGCGACCGGATCAAGAAAAAACTCGAGAAACAGCACAAGCTGAACGCTTGATCCTTCGTCCCTCCAAAAGGCCTGCACAAGGCCTTTTTGTTTTTTTAGAACGAGAAGCCCATGACTGAGCCACTGCGCATCGTCTTCGCCGGCACCCCGGAATTTGCCGCCGAACACCTCAAGGCCCTGCTCGACAGCCCTTACCAGATCGTCGCCGTGTACACCCAGCCTGATCGCCCGGCCGGTCGTGGACAAAAGCTGATGCCCAGCCCGGTCAAGCAACTGGCACTGCAGCATGATATCCCGGTCATGCAGCCGCCCACGCTGCGCGCCCCTGAGGCGCAGGCAGAACTGGCTGCGCTCAAGCCTGATTTGATGGTGGTGGTCGCCTACGGCTTGATTCTGCCGCAGGTGGTGCTGGATATCCCGCGGCTGGGCTGCATCAACAGCCATGCGTCGCTGCTGCCACGCTGGCGCGGCGCTGCGCCGATTCAGCGCGCGGTGCAGGCCGGTGATGCCGAGAGCGGTGTGACCGTGATGCAAATGGAAGCAGGTCTGGACACCGGGCCGATGCTGCTCAAGGCCGTCACTCCGATCACCGCACAGGACACCGGTGGCACGCTGCATGACCGTCTGGCCGAACTCGGCCCACCAGCGGTGTTGCAGGCCATTGCCGGTCTGGCGGACGGTTCGCTGGTCGGAGAGGTTCAGGATGACAGCCTGGCCAATTACGCTCATAAATTGAACAAGGATGAGGCGCGTCTCGACTGGACACGTCCGGCCGATGAGCTGGAACGTCTGATCCGCGCCTTCAACCCGTGGCCGATCTGCCACAGCATGCTGAACGAAGAAACCCTGAAAGTGCTGGCAGCCGATCTGGCCGAAGGGCAGGGCGTACCGGGAACTATCCTCAGCGCCAGCAAGGACGGCCTGATCGTCGCCTGCGGCCAGAACGCCCTGCGCCTGACCCGTCTGCAACTGCCGGGTGGCAAGCCGCTGAATTTTGCTGATCTGTTCAACAGCCGTCGCGAGAAATTCGCCATCGGCACGGTGCTGGGCCAATGAACCCGCGTCTGGCCGCCGCCAAGGCCCTGGCTGCTGTGCTCAGCGGCAAGGCGTCGCTGAACAGTTCGTTGCCTGCTCAACTGGACAAGGTCGAGGTGCGTGATCGCGGTCTGACTCAGGATCTGGCGTTCGGCACCGCACGCTGGCAGCCACGCCTGTCGGCACTGGCAGCCAAACTGTTGCAAAAACCCTTCAAGACCGCTGATGCCGACGTCGAAGCGTTGCTGCTGGTGGGGCTTTACCAGCTGTTTTACAGCCGAATTCCTGCGCATGCGGCCATTGGTGAAACCGTTGGCTGCGCTGACAAGCTGAAAAAACCGTGGGCCAAAGGCTTGCTCAACGCCGTGCTGCGCAACGCGCAACGTGATGGCGAGGCACTGTTGATCGAGCTGGAACACGACCCGGTGGTGCGCACCGCCCACCCGCGCTGGCTGCAAAAAGCCCTGAAAGCCGCCTGGCCGGAGCAATGGGAAGCGATCTGCGCAGCCAATAATGCGCATCCGCCGATGATTTTGCGGGTCAACCGTCGGCATAACAGCCGCGACCAGTACCTTGAGCTGCTGAACACTGCCGGGCTGCAAGCCAGCGCGTGCACCTTCAGTCAGGACGGCATCGTACTTGCCGAGCCCTGCGACGTGCGCTCGCTGCCGGGCTTTGCCGAAGGCTGGATCAGCGTTCAGGACGAAGCCGCGCAACTGGCCGCCGACCTGCTGGAGCTCGCGCCCGGGCAACGGGTACTCGACGCCTGTTGCGCGCCAGGTGGCAAGACCTGCCATTTGCTGGAAGTGCAGCCGCAATTGAGCGGCGTAGTGGCGGTGGACCTCGAAGCCAAGCGCCTGGTGCGCGTGCGTGAAAACCTTGATCGTCTGGGGCTGGACGCCGAGCTGATCGCTGCCGACGCCCGCGAAACGGCGCAGTGGTGGGACGGCAAGCCGTTCCAGCGCATCCTGCTCGACGCGCCGTGCTCGGCAACGGGTGTAATCCGTCGCCACCCGGACATCAAGCTGACCCGCCAACTGGATGACATCGCCGCGCTCGCTAGCCTGCAGGGCGAACTGCTCGACGCGTTGTGGCCTACGCTGCAAGTAGGCGGCATGCTGGTTTACGCGACCTGTTCGACACTACCGACTGAAAATACCGACGTCATCGAGGCGTTTCTGGCCCGCACCTCCGGGGCCAGAGAACTGGATATCGCCGGTCAGGCCGGACAGCCACCCGCAGGTATCAAGCAAGCCCATGGTCGCCAGCTGCTGGCCCAGCAAGGCGGCCACGACGGTTTCTACTACGCCAAACTGATCAAGATCGCAGCGGCGCGGGAGTAAGCAGGTGAAAATCATCATTCTGGGTGCAGGTCAGGTAGGCGGTACGCTGGCCGAGCATCTGGCGGGCGAAGCCAACGACATTACCGTGGTCGACACCGATGGCGACCGGTTACGCGATCTGGGCGACCGCCTGGATATCCGTACCGTGCAGGGCAAGGGCTCCTATCCCGCAGTTCTGCGCCAGGCGGGCGCGGACGACGCCGACATGCTGGTCGCGGTGACCAGCAGCGACGAAGCCAATATGATCGCCTGCCAGGTGGCCCACACGCTGTTCCACACGCCGACCAAGATCGCGCGCATCCGCGAAGCGGCGTACCTGACACGCGCGGGCCTGTTCGATAAAAACGCGATTCCGGTCGACGTGTTGATCAGCCCGGAACAGGTGGTCACCAATTACATCAAGCGCCTGATCGAGTACCCCGGCGCGCTACAGGTCATCGATTTCGCCGAAGGCAAGGCACAACTGGTCGCGGTCAAAGCCTATTACGGCGGCGCATTGGTAGGCCAGCAGCTGCGCCAGTTGCGCGCGCACATGCCCAATGTCGACACCCGTATCGCGGCGATCTATCGGCGCGACCGGGCGATCCTGCCCCACGGCGATACGGTCATCGAAGCCGACGACGAGGTGTTCTTCATCGCCGCCAAGGCCGACATTCGTGCGGTGATGGGTGAACTGAGGCGTCTGGACGAGAACTACAAGCGCATCGTCATTGCAGGCGGCGGCAACATCGGTGAGCGTCTGGCTGAAGCCATTGAAAGCCGCTATCAGGTAAAGATCATCGAAGTAAACCCGGCGCGCTGCCGCTATCTGTCGGAGCATCTGGACAGTACGGTGGTGCTACAGGGCAGCTCATCGGATCGTGATTTGCTGATGGAAGAAAACATCAACAATACCGACCTGTTCCTGGCGCTGACCAACGACGATGAAGCCAACATCATGTCGTCGCTGCTGGCCAAGCGTCTGGGCGCGCGCAAGGTGATGACGCTGATCAATAACCCGGCCTACGTCGATCTGGTCCAGGGTGGCGAAATCGACGTTGCGGTCAGCCCGCAGCTGGCAACCATCGGCACGCTGCTGGCTCATGTGCGACGGGGCGATATCGTCAGCGTGCACTCGTTACGGCGCGGTGCAGCCGAAGCTATAGAGATCGTCGCACACGGCGACCCGAAATCCAGCAAAGTGGTCGGTCGCGCCATCAAGGACATCAACCTGCCGACCGGCACGGCAATCGGTGCGATCATCCGCGACGAACAGGTGCTCATCGCCCACGACATCACCGTGATCGAATCCGGTGACCATGTGATCATGTTCCTTGTGGATAAAAAGTGCATCCGTGAAGTGGAGCGGCTGTTTCAGGTGGGGTTGAGCTTTTTCTGAACAGGCCCTGAACAGCCTGCTCCCTGACTGAACCTCTTGCCGACCTGTCTGGTCGGCAACGCTCGTCGACTCGGACGAATTCTCTCTAAGCGCGCGTATCACACATACGCGCGCTATGCCTTTGACGGGCGTTACCAGAGAGAACATAAGCAATGCCTGAATCCAAAGTCACCCTTCAAGGCTCACAAACCGACGGCACACCTGCGGGTGGCTGGCCTGCGCTCAGCGCGGTCAATAAGCACCTGTTGCACCAGCATGTGCTGATCAAGGGCAACCGCACGCTGATGTCCATGAACAAGCCTGGCGGCTTCGACTGCCCGAGTTGCTCCTGGCCGGACCCGAAGAAGCCGCACACCTTTGAATACTGCGAGAACGGTGCCAAGGCACTGGCCTGGGAATCGACCAAAAAACGCGTGACGCCTGAGTTTTTCGCCCGGCATACGGTCAGCGAACTGGCGACCTGGAGCGATCACGAGCTGGAAGCAGAAGGCCGTATCACCGAGCCGATGCGCTACGACGCCGCCACTGACAAATACCTGCCCGTCACCTGGGACGAAGCGTTCGCCGAGATCGGCGAAGAGCTGCGCGGCTTGAGCGATCCGTGGAAGCTGGAGCTGTACACCTCCGGGCGCACGTCGAACGAAGCCGCCTTTCTGTATCAGCTGTTCGGTCGGCTGTACGGCATGGCCAACTTCCCTGACTGCTCGAACATGTGCCATGAAACCACCACTGCGGCGCTGCCCGAGTCGATCGGGGTCGGCAAGGGCACCACGACGCTGGAAGATTTCGAGAACGCCGACGCGATTTTCATCATCGGCCAGAACCCCGGAAGCAACAGCCCGCGCATGATGTCCGAACTGCACGCGGCCGCAAAACGGGGTGCCAGCATCATCTCGTTCAACCCCCTGCGGGAAAGGGCGCTGGTACGCTTTGCGGCGCCGCAGGACCCGCGCGACATGCTCAGTCTGCATGGGGTGGAAATCAGCTCGCAGTATCATCAGGTCAGGATCGGCGGCGACATGATCGCCCTGCAAGGCGTTTGCAAGGCCGTGATCGAAGCCGATGACGTGGCGCAGCGTGAAAACCTGCCGCGCGTCCTTGATGTGGCGTTCATTGAAGAACACACCCATGGCTTTGAGCAGTACGCCGATTATTGCCGACAGTTGCCGTGGGACATCATCGAGCGCCATTCGGGTCTGACGCGTCAGGCCATCGAAGAGGTAGCGGCAGTCTATAAACGCTCGAAGGGGGTTATCTGCTGCTGGGGGATGGGCGTCACTCAGCACAAGCGTGGCGGTGATGCGATGCAGCAGATCATCAACCTGCTGCTGTTGCGCGGCAACATCGGCAAGCTCGGTGCGGGGGCTTGCCCGGTGCGTGGGCATTCCAACGTACAGGGCGACAGGACGATGGGCATCTATGAAAAGGCCGGCGAACCGTTTCTGGCCAGCATGAGCAAAGTGTTCTGTTTCGAGGCGTCCAGAAAAAAAGGCCATGCCGTGGCCCAGACCTGCGAAGCCCTGTTGCGTGGCGAGGTGGAAGCCCTTATTTCCATGGGCGGTAATTTATTCCGCGCTATTCCGGACACTGATGTGATCTGCCCGACCGTCAGCCGCCTGAAAATGACGGTGCTGGTCAACACCAAACTCAACCGCAGCGCGACGGTGCATGGACAGAAGGCCTTTCTGCTGCCATGCGTGGCGCGTTCGGAACGCGACCTGCAGAACGGCGTGGCGCAGACCATTACGGTGGAAGACGCGATGTCGATGGTGCACGGTTCGACCGGCATGCTCGAGCCTGCGTCGAAACATCTGATTTCCGAAGTCGCCATCATTGCCGGTATCGCCAAAGCGACGCTTGCGCCCAATCCTAAGGTGGACTGGGACAGCTATGTGGGTGACTACGCCAGGATTCGCGACAAGATCGAAGAAGTGTTGCCCGAGCAGTTTTATGACTTCAATCAGCGAATTCTTGAGCCTGGAGGTTTTCGTCTGCCCAACGCCGCCAGCGAGCGCAAGTGGGACACCGAGTCGGGCAAGGCCAACTTCCTCTTTCCCGAAGGCGTCTACGACGAAGACGACACGCCACCGGGCGCGGAGCATTTGCAGTTGATGACGATCCGCAGCCATGACCAGTTCAACACCACGGTGTATTCCAACGATGACCGTTATCGGGACATCTTTGGCGACCGCATGGTGGTGATGCTCAACCCACAGGACATCGAACGCCTGGGGCTGAAGGCCGGAGACTACATTGAGTTTCAGACAGCGCTCGACCCGACCACGACGCGGCGTGCAGCGGGTTTCAAAGTCATCCCCTACGACGTGCCGCAAGGCTGCTGCGCGGCGTACTACCCGGAAACCAACGGCCTGCTGCCACTGGCCAATCGGGATAAACACGGCAACACCCCTGCGGCCAAATCCATCCCGGTGAATCTGGTGCGGATGAGTTCGGAGGGGACGCAAGTGGCACTGGAACGGCGCGGGTTGATTGCGGCGGCCAGTTGAACCCAGTGCGGAACGATAACCTTAACCATCGTGCGGCGCTCCGCGTCGCATGCAGTTCTGGACGCTCTGCGTCCGATCTTGAATGCGAGGCGAGGCGCAAATCTGTGACGCGGAGCGTCACGCACGGCATTCCCACGCTGGAGCGTGAGGAACGATAACCTGACTATCGTGCGGCGCTCCGCGTCGCATGCAGTTCTGGACGCTCCGCGTCCGATCTTTCCTAGTACCAGCGCGCTTCGCCTGGCGGGCGTTTCTTGAAGCGTTTCATGGTCCACATGTACTGGCTCGGGTAGGCTCGCACGTATTTCTCGACCACTTTGCTCATCGCCGCTGCCGAGGTTTCGGTGTCGGTGCTGTACATGGCTTCAGGGGCCGCTTCGAGTACCACTTTGTAACCCGAGCCGTCCGGCAGGCGCATGGCGTGCAGGAATACGCCGACAGCCTTGCCTCCAGCGAGCATGTTCGGTACGAATTTGCTGGTCAGCGCCTGGGTGCCGCAGAAGGGCACGAAAATGCCCGCTGATTCAGCCGGCTCCGGATCGGCCGGAATACCCACCGAGCCGCCTTTGCGCACTTCCTTGATGACACTGAGAATGCCTTCCTTGGTCGACGCCGCCACGCGGTTGCCCAACTGCACACGCTGCTTGCGCAACAGGTCGTCCACGGCTTTCAGCTTGGGAGGACGATAGAAAATGATCGGCTTGCACTGGCTGCAGTAGAAGTGATTGAGCACTTCCCAGTTGCCCAGGTGACTGGTGATACCAACCACGCCCTTGCCGGAAGCCAGCGCTTCCTTGAGCACATCAAGCCCTTCGACTTCACGCACCAGGTTGATCGATTTCTGCGCAGGCCAGATCCACGCACAAGCGCTTTCGGTCAAGGTCTTGCCGATGTCCATGAGGCTGCGGCCAACGAGCTTTTCCAGCTCGGGCTCACTCAACTCGGGGAAGCACTTGGACAGGTTGATCCGTGCCACTTCACGCGAGCGGTTGGGCAGCTTCCACATCAGCCAGCCAATCGCGGTACCTGCCCATTGCACCGCGCGCCACGGCAACAGCGCAAACAATCGCAACGCCCCGACCATTACGGCGCCTTTGAACTTATCCACAGATGACTCCCAGATTCTCGAGGCGGGTAGTGTAACCGTCAGCGGCTCAGGATCGCATACCGATCACAATCCACAGTGTGATCCATGACCATACCGCTGGCCTGCATATACGCATAACAGATGGTCGGGCCGACAAACGTGAAGCCGGCCTTTTTCAGCGCCTTGCTCATCGCTTCGGCCTCGGAGGTAATCGCCGGCACCTCACTGCGATCCTTGAAATGGTTGATCTTCGGCTCGCCACCGACAAACGACCAGAGCAGACCGACCGGGTCTTGCAGCGCCAGCCAGGCTCGCGCATTGGTGCGCACGGCCTTGAGCTTGAGGCGATTGCGGATAATGCTCGGATCGAGCATCAGCGCCTCTATTTCGGCATCGCTCAGCTGCGCCAGGCGCTCGACGTCAAAGCCGTGCAGCACTTCGCGATAACGCGCCCGACGCTTGAGAATCGTGATCCACGACAGCCCGGCCTGGAACCCTTCGAGCAAAAGCAACTCGAAGAGCTTCTGCGCATCGCGCAGCGGCACTCCCCACTCCTGATCGTGATAAGCGATGTACAGGGGGTCTTCGTTGCACCAAAAGCAGCGTGTCATAGGGCTCCCAAGGAGTGGACGTGCGGCCGAATCGGGTATACTCCCGCTCTTTGAATCGCAGCCCAGCACAGGTGAAATTTGTGAGCCAGCCTACGCCAGCCGTGCGTACCTTCCAAGACTTGATCCTCGCCCTCCAGCAATACTGGGCAGAACAAGGTTGCGTGGTACTTCAGCCCTACGATATGGAAGTAGGCGCCGGCACGTTCCACACTGCCACGTTTCTGCGCGCCGTAGGCCCGGAAACCTGGAACGCCGCTTACGTACAGCCAAGCCGTCGCCCGACTGACGGCCGCTACGGCGAAAACCCCAACCGCCTGCAGCATTACTATCAGTTCCAGGTAATTCTCAAGCCCAACCCGGACAACTTCCAGGAACTGTACCTGGGTTCGCTCAAGCACATCGGCCTCGATCCGCTGGTGCACGACGTGCGTTTCGTCGAAGACAACTGGGAATCGCCGACGCTGGGCGCCTGGGGTCTGGGCTGGGAGATCTGGCTCAACGGTATGGAAGTCTCGCAGTTCACCTACTTCCAGCAGGTCGGCGGCCTGGAGTGCTACCCGGTTACCGGCGAAATCACTTACGGCCTTGAGCGTCTGGCCATGTACCAGCAAGGCGTGGACTCGGTCTACGATCTGGTCTGGGCTGACGGCCCGTTCGGCAAAGTGACCTACGGCGACGTGTTCCACCAGAACGAGGTGGAGCAGTCGACCTACAACTTCGAACACGCCAACGTCGACAAACTGTTCGAGCTGTTCGACTTCTACGAAAGCGAAGCCGCACGCCTGATCGAGCTGGAGCTGCCATTGCCCGGCTACGAAATGGTCCTCAAGGCCTCGCACACCTTCAACCTGCTGGATGCCCGCCGGGCGATTTCCGTGACCGCGCGTCAGCAATACATCCTGCGCGTACGCACGCTGGCCCGCTCGGTGGCTCAGGCCTACCTGCAGGCCCGCGCCCGTCTCGGTTTCCCGATGGCGCCGCCCGATCTACGCGATGAAGTGTTGGCCAAGCTGGAGGCAGCGCAATGAGTGCTCAAGATTTTCTGGTTGAACTGGGCACTGAAGAACTGCCACCCAAGACCCTCGTTTCCCTGGCAGATGCATTTCTGGCCGGTATTGAAAAAGGCCTGTCGGGCGCAGGTCTGACCTACAGCGCCAAACAGGTCTACGCCGCACCGCGTCGCCTGGCCGTGCTGATCACCGAGCTGGCCACGCAACAACCGGATCGCAGCGTCAACCTCGACGGCCCGCCGCGTCAGGCAGCGTTCGATGCGGACGGTAACCCGACGCAGGCTGCTTTGGGCTTTGCCAAGAAGTGCGGCGTCGATCTGAGCGAAATCGATCAGAGCGGCCCGAAACTGCGCTACAGCCAGACCATCCTCGGCAAGCCGACCACGTCGCTGCTGCCAACCATCGTCGAAGACTCGCTGAACGACCTGCCGATTGCCAAGCGCATGCGCTGGGGTGCCCGCAAGGAAGAGTTTGTGCGTCCGACTCAGTGGCTGGTAATGCTGTTCGGTGATCAGGTGGTTGACTGCACGATCCTCGCCCAGAGCGCGGGTCGTCATTCTCGCGGTCATCGCTTCCATCACCCGCAAGACGTGCGTATTTCTTCGCCTGCCGGTTACCTCAGCGACCTGCGCGCCGCTCATGTGCTGGCCGACTTCAATGAACGTCGCCAGATCATCAGCAAGCGCGTCGACGAGCTGGCCACCCAACAGGAAGGCACCGCCATCGTACCGCCAAGTCTGCTGGACGAAGTGGCCGGTCTGGTCGAATGGCCGGTTCCGCTGGTGTGTTCATTCGAAGAGCGCTTCCTGGAAGTCCCTCAGGAAGCCTTGATTACCACCATGCAGGACAACCAGAAATACTTCTGCCTGCTAGATGTCGACGGCAAGCTGCTGCCGCGCTTCATCACCGTGGCCAACATCGAGAGCAAGGACCCGGCACAGATCATCGCCGGTAACGAGAAGGTGGTTCGTCCACGCCTGACCGACGCCGAGTTCTTCTTCAAGCAAGACAAGAAGCAGAAGCTGGAAACCTTCAACGATCGTCTGAAAAACGTCGTGTTCCAGGCGCAATTGGGTAGCGTGTTCGACAAGGCCGAGCGCGTCTCGAAACTGGCTGCCTACATCGCCCCACGCATCGGCGGCGACGCCCAGCGTGCTGCACGCGCTGGTCTGCTGTCCAAGTGCGACCTGTCGAGCGAAATGGTCGGCGAGTTCCCGGAAATGCAGGGTATCGCCGGTTATTACTACGCCAAGGCCGACGGCGAGCCTGAAGATGTCGCGCTGGCGCTCAACGAGCAGTACATGCCACGTGGCGCGGGCGCCGAACTGCCGACAACGCTGACTGGCGCTGCGGTGGCCATCGCCGACAAACTCGACACGCTGGTCGGTATCTTCGGTATCGGCATGCTGCCCACCGGCAGCAAAGACCCCTATGCGCTGCGTCGTGCTGCGTTGGGTATCCTGCGTATTCTGATCGAGAAGAAGCTCGACCTGAACCTGGTCGAAACGGTGAAATTCGCAGTCACGCAGTTTGGCGCGAAGATCAAGCCTGCCGGTCTGGCGGAGCAGGTACTCGACTTCATCTTCGACCGTCTGCGTGCGCGTTATGAAGACGAAGGCGTCGATGTGGCTGTGTACCTCTCGGTACGTGCGCTGCAACCTGCTTCGGCGCTGGATTTCGATCAGCGTGTTCAGGCGGTCCAGGCTTTCCGCAAACTGCCACAGGCCGCTGCACTGGCCGCGGTGAACAAGCGCGTATCGAACCTGTTGAGCAAGGCCGAGGGCAGCATTGCCCAGACCGTCGAGCCCAAGTATTTCGACAACGCCAACGAGTTTTCGCTGTACTCGGCTATTCAGCAGGCTGACCACGCGGTCCAGCCGATGGCTGCCGAGCGTCAATACAGCGAATCGCTGGCGCGTCTGGCGATGCTGCGTGAGCCGGTCGATGCATTCTTCGAAGCGGTAATGGTCAACGCGGAAGACGCCAATGTGCGCGCCAACCGCTATGCCTTGTTGTCGCGTTTGCGCGGCCTGTTCCTTGGCGTTGCCGATATTTCGCTGCTGGGCTGAGAAGGGGTCGATGGTGAAACTGCTGATACTTGATCGAGACGGAGTCATCAACCATGACTCCGATGCTTACATAAAGTCCGTGAAGGAGTGGGTGCCTATTCCCGGCTCGATCGAGGCTATCGCAGATCTGAGCAAGGCCGGCTGGACGGTGGCGGTCGCCACCAACCAGTCGGGCATTGCCCGAGGTTATTATGATCTGGCCACGCTGGATGCCATGCATGCGCGCTTGCGCAAGCTGGTGGCAGAGCAGGGTGGCGAGGTCGGTTTGATCGTCTATTGCCCGCATGGGCCAGACGATGGCTGTAGCTGCCGCAAGCCTAAACCCGGCATGCTGAAGGCCATCGCCCTTCATTACGCAGCAGACCCCAAAGGTCTCTGGTTTGTGGGCGACAGTAAAGGTGACCTGCAGGCCGCATTGGCCGTCGATTCTCAGCCTGTGCTGGTGATGACCGGCAAGGGTCGTAAAACGATGGACGACGGAGTGCCAGCAGGCACGTTGATTTTTGACGATCTGGCGGCGGTTGCCGCAGAGCTTATCCACAACAGCGCCTCACTGAACAATTAGCTCGTCAGGTTCAGGACGCTCAAGGAGCGGGCACCTGCCCGTACGGTAAACGTAACTATGTCGATCATGCAGGCAATCAGGACCTTCTTCTTTTACCTGTTGCTGGGCACCAGCTCGCTGTTGTGGTGCACGTTGAGTTTTTTCATTGCGCCTTTTCTGCCGTTCAAAGCCCGCTATCGCTTCATTAACGTCTATTGGTGCCGCTGCGCCATCTGGCTGACCAAGGTGTTTCTGAACATCCAGGTTGAAGTGACTGGCGCCGAAAACGTACCGAAAACCCCCTGCGTGATCATCTCCAACCATCAGAGCACCTGGGAGACTTTCTTCCTGTCGGCGTACTTCGAGCCGATGAGCCAGGTCCTCAAGCGTGAACTGCTGTATGTGCCGTTCTTCGGCTGGGCCATGGCGATGCTGCGCCCCATTGCCATTGACCGTGATAACCCTAAAGCCGCACTGCGGGAAATCGCCAAGAAAGGCGACGAACTCCTAAAGGATGGCGTCTGGGTGCTGATCTTCCCGGAGGGTACACGCGTACCTTATGGCCAAGTCGGAAAATTCTCTCGCGGCGGTACTGCGTTGGCGGTAAACGCTGATCTGCCAGTCCTGCCTATCGCGCATAACGCTGGCAAATACTGGCCTCGAGATGGCTGGGCGAAAAAGCCGGGCACTATTCAGGTGGTGATTGGCGAACCGATGCACGCAGAAGGCACAGGCCCGCGCGCCATTGCTGCGTTGAATGACCGTGTGCAAGCCTGGAACGAGGACGCACAGCGCGCGATGGGCTCGCCTGTTGCACCGGCAGCAAGCCCTGAAAAAGTCCCAGCGTGATTTTGTGGATAACCTGTGTACGGTTTTTCTGAAATCCGTCAGAAACCTTGGCTAACTCTCTAATTCGTATACATATTTTTTCAGGCTATAAAAACCGGAAAAACGTGCATAAGTTTTGGTGATGTATCAAAAACCGACCTGCAAAAGGTCGGTTTTTTATTGCTTGGGCTAACGCACGAGGCGAAGCCGATTTCAGTCAGGCCAACGTACCGCTCCAATATTTCTGGAAGGGCAGAAGGGGAACATGTCCCGTTCAATCTGGCTGCAACGTTCCCTCAAATCCTCGCGCTTGGACCACTCTTATTGCTGCCATAACGCCTACCTTCAGGTAATCTTGCATTTTTGTAATGGAGTACGGCGATGAGCAATTTACCTTTTACAGCCAAAGGGTCTAACGGCGAGATTACATTCACCGGATCTGAGGTTCTAATTCGCCGCACAGGATTGTTTGGTGCACTGCGACAATTCTCAGGCATGGGCAAAGGTAACAAAGATATTCCAATATCAGCCATTTCAGCTATTCGCCTGGAGCCCGCCTCACTGCTTAATAAAGCTTTCTTCCAAGTGATCCACGCTGGTGATCTGGCTTTTCGCGGCGGTTCAACAAATATTGCAAACGATGACAATTCCGTATTCTTCGGCAAGGGCAGCAACGCGGATTTTGAGCAGATCAAGAAAATGATTCTGGAGGCAGTAGCAGCGTCGCACCAACCAGCCAAGACCTCGTCGGCTTCGACAGAGGACATCCCTGCAATGTTGAAAAAACTCTCCGACTTAAAGGACCAAGGCGTCCTGACCGAAGATGAGTTTCTGATAAAGAAAGCAGATCTGCTTTCACGGATGTAGACCGTAACGAGCCTATTAGGTAGTGGACACCTGATTCCGGACACGACGTTAAATTTCCGCTAGGACTGAGCGGTTGCCTGGTCCGTTATTGAAAGGGCGTCGCCGGCATCCATTGATGCGTAAAATAGTCACTGATATCCCAAAACCATGGTGTTCCACGTGGAACACCAGTCGTAAGTTTTCTCAGCTCCAATGCGCGCACAATTATCGCTGTGACTACGCCGATGTAAGCACAGCAGTCACTGTGGATCCGCTCGTCGTTTCAATCAAAAATCTGCCACCTTACCCCAAGATGAACCGTGGAAACGGTCTGGGTGATAAGGTTTAGGGTCAACGATAGGGGCGACACCACTGACAATGTCAGCGATCAGATGACCTGCTCCTGGTCCAATACCGAAACCATGGCCGCTGAATCCGGCGGCGAGGACGAGGCCGGGCAGGCTGGCGATTTCACCGATCCCGGGCACACCATCAGGTGTGCTGTCGACATAACCAGCCCAGGCAGCAGTGACCGACGATTGTTTGAGAGCGGGGACCATCGCCACCGCACGCTTGTAGGTCAACTCCACCGCAGAGGTATCGACCTTGGGGTCGAGTATGCGCATTTTCTCCATAGGTGTCGGCTGGTCGAGACGCCACTTGCCGCGGCCCTCGTGGCCTGAGCGCAAGCCTTCCAGGCCTCCCGGTGCAAGGTTGCGCCAACGACGCTGAAACATGGGCAGGAACTGTGTCGCAAAACCAAATAACTGCGGCGTAGGATCAACCCTTCCACGGCCGCTGATTGCCAGTGTGTAGCTACCGTCATAGCGGCGAGTCATGGAGATATTTGAAGTATGCAACGCCGCCACCAACTCGTCGGTCGGCGGGGACACTGACATTACCGTCTGGCGAATAGTGGCTTGGGGAAAACTGATACCGTACTGGCGACAGAACGAAGAAGCCCACGCGCCTCCGGCAAGTACCGCGAGCCGGGTACGAATGGTGCCGTGCTCAGTGACCACAGCGGACAATCGCCCACCTTCGGTTTCCAGACCCCGAGCAGCGCAACCCTGATGCACGGTGCCGCCCAGCGCCATGATCGCTCTCGCAACAGCTGGCGCTGCACGAGATGGATCGGCAGTACCATCCGTAGGCGCATAGACTCCGCCCTTCCATTGCTTACCTGTAGCCTTGCCGCGTTCGGCAGCCTGCTGCGCGGTCAACATGTAGGTCTGGACATCTACGGTACGAGCAAACTCTCCCCAGCGTGCCCATCCCGCCAGTTCTTTCTCGTCGTTGCTCAAGTAGAGCAGGCCGCAGCGGGTGAAGCCTGTCTGCTCACCGCTCTGCTTGGCAAACTGCTCCCACAGGTCCAGGCTTTTGGTTGCCATCGGCAGCTCCCGGGCATCCCGATTCTGCTGCCGGCACCACCCCCAGTTACGACTCGATTGCTCGGCACCGATACGGCCTTTTTCAACCAGAGCGACCTTCATGCCGCGCAGGGCGAGGTAGTAGGCGGTGAAGCTGCCTATTATGCCGCCGCCAATGACAACTACATCTGCCTCCAAGGGAAGCTTGGAGGAGGTCTCGACGGGGATCAGAGGTGCGGGCATTTTTGCTATTCCTGCCAATATCGTAGTGATATGTGCAGCCTTGAGCGGCTGCGATATTGATCAGGTTAATCGCTCAGCGAAATCATCTGCGCCGAAGTTTCCTGTGTAAACATACGGATCGACTGTTTTAGCCACTATAAACGGCAGATTGCTTCAACGTTCATTGTGATCAAGTCGATGAGATCGTTGCAACACAGGACAGGCCTGGAAGATCCTCAAATGAAAAAGGCCAACCCCAGGGTTGGCCTTATCAAGTCGAAATCACCATTGCGGGATAACGGCTAGCTTTTCTGTGAAGCTACAACTGAATCAGAAGTCCAGGTTGGACACTGCCAGCGCATTGCTCTCGATAAAGTCACGGCGTGGTTCGACCGCATCACCCATAAGGGTGTTGAAGATCTGGTCAGCGCCAATGGCGTCTTCGATGGTCACTTTCAGCATGCGACGCACACTCGGGTCCATGGTGGTTTCCCACAGTTGGTCCGGGTTCATCTCACCAAGACCCTTGTAGCGCTGGATGGTGTGGCGCTTGGTGCTTTCGGCCATCAACCAGGCGAGGGCTTCCTTGAACTCGGTGACGGGCTTCTTGCGCTCGCCACGTTGCACGTAGGCACCTTCTTCCAGAAGCGTGCTGATCTGCAGTCCCAGAGCGGTAACGGTCTTGTAGTCATTGCTGCCGAAGAAGTCACGGTTGAAGGTGACATAGTTCGACAGACCATGGGAGATCAGTTCGACCTCTGGCAGCCAGACGTTACGTTCACGGTCTTCACGCAGGCTGGCCTTGTAGACCAGACCTGACTTCTCACCGGTACGCAGACGCGCGTCGAACAGTGCCAGCCAGGCCTGCATGCCCTCGTGGTCGGACAGTTGTTCCAGCGTGATCGGCGGCAGGTAGACGAAGTGTTCGGTCAGTTCCTGTGGATAAAGACGCGACAGACGCTTGAGGGTCTTCATGACCATGCGGAAGTCGTTGACCAGTTTCTCCAGCGCAGTACCAGAGATGCCCGGTGCCGATTCGCTGAGGTGCAAGCTGGCGTCTTCAAGGGCCGATTGGGTCATGTATTCTTCCATGGCCTCGTCGTCCTTGATGTACTGCTCCTGCTTGCCTTTCTTGACCTTGTACAGCGGCGGCTGAGCGATGTAGATGTAGCCACGCTCGATCAGCTCTGGCAGCTGACGGAAGAAGAAGGTCAGCAGCAGGGTACGGATGTGCGAGCCGTCGACGTCCGCATCGGTCATGATGATGATGTTGTGATACCGCAACTTGTCGATGTTGTACTCTTCACGACCGATGCCACAGCCCAGCGCGGTGATCAAAGTGCCCACTTCCTGAGAAGAGATCATTTTGTCGAAACGCGCTTTTTCAACGTTCAGGATCTTGCCCTTGAGTGGCAGGATCGCCTGGGTTCTACGGTTACGCCCCTGCTTGGCTGATCCGCCAGCAGAGTCCCCTTCCACCAGGTACAGTTCGGAGAGGGCAGGGTCCTTCTCTTGGCAGTCGGCAAGCTTGCCCGGCAAGCCAGCGATATCCAGCGCACCTTTGCGGCGAGTCATCTCGCGAGCCTTGCGCGCTGCTTCGCGGGCACGGGCTGCGTCGATCATCTTGCCAACGACGGCTTTGGCTTCGTTCGGGTTTTCCAGCAGGAAGTCGGAGAAGTACTTGCCCATCTCCTGTTCCACGGCAGTTTTGACTTCAGAAGAAACCAGTTTGTCTTTAGTCTGCGAGCTGAATTTCGGGTCAGGTACTTTGACCGAAATGATCGCAGTCAAACCTTCACGCGCATCGTCGCCGGTAGTCGCGACCTTGTGCTTCTTGGCCAGACCTTCCTGCTCGATGTAGTTGTTCAGGTTACGCGTCAACGCGGAACGGAAGCCCACCAGGTGAGTACCGCCATCACGCTGCGGAATGTTGTTGGTGAAGCACAGCAGGTTCTCGTTGAAGCTGTCGTTCCACTGCAGCGCAATCTCGACACCAATGCCGTCGTCGCGTTGAATATTGAAGTGGAACACCTGATTGACCGGCGTCTTGTTGGTGTTCAGGTATTCAACGAATGCACGCAGACCACCTTCATATTTGAACAGCTCTTCCTTACCGCTACGTTCGTCCTTGAGGACAATGCCGACACCGGAGTTAAGGAAGGACAGTTCGCGAATCCGCTTGGCCAGGATGTCCCAGCTGAAGTGGATATTCTTGAACGTTTCAGCGGAAGGCTTGAAGTGGATCTGGGTGCCCGTGGTGTCACTTTCACCGACGATTTTCATCGGTTCCTGTGGAACACCATGCACGTAAGTCTGCTCCCAGATCTTGCCGCTGCGACGAACCGTCAGCAACAGAATTTCTGAAAGGGCGTTAACAACCGACACACCTACACCGTGCAAACCGCCGGATACCTTGTAGGAGTTGTCATCGAACTTGCCGCCAGCGTGGAGCACGGTCATGATGACCTCGGCTGCCGACACGCCTTCTTCTTTATGCACGTCTACCGGAATACCGCGGCCGTTGTCGCGCACGGTGATAGATTCGTCTGGGTGGATGATGATGCTGATGTCGTCGCAATGGCCTGCCAATGCTTCGTCGATCGAGTTATCAACCACCTCGAACACCATGTGGTGCAGACCGCTGCCATCGTCTGTATCACCGATGTACATTCCGGGACGCTTGCGTACGGCATCAAGTCCTTTCAGCACCTTAATGCTGGACGAGTCGTACGTTTGGTTTTCGCTCATGCAATCACTCCCGATGGTCGTGGGTCTGGGTGATACGGCCTTGTTCCACGTGGAACAAAGCGACTGGCGTTTCCGTCTGCCAGCCTTCCCTCAAAAATTCTTGATCTACACAGGTGATAAACACCTGGCAGCGTAATTCTTCCAGCAAGCGGCAAAGCGCGCGTCGATGGTTGTCATCCAGTTCGGAGGGCAAGTCATCTACCAGGTAAATACACTGGCCGCGACGGACCTGGCTAACCAGGTGTCCCTGAGCAATACGCAATGCGCAGACCACCAGCTTTTGCTGACCGCGAGACAATATGTCCGCCGCGTTATGAGCGCCTAATCTAAGGCGCAGGTCAGCTCGTTGTGGTCCGGCCTGGGTGTGGCCCATTTGCTGATCACGATGCAGGGAAGAGGCGAGCACTGTACTCAGCTCTTTTTCCTTGTCCCATCCTCGGTAGTAGCTCAGGGTCAAACCTTCAAGCTCAACAAGTTCGCTCAAAGTCTGTTCAAAGACGGGCTTCAATGCCTTGATATAGGCGCGACGGAATTCATCTATTTCGTCACTTGCCGAGCATAGCTCTCGGTCCCATGCCGCCTGTGAAGCGGCGTCAAGTGTACCATGCCGAAGCCACGAGTTTCGCTGCTTGAGGGCCTTCTGCAGGCGCTGCCAAGTAGCCATGAAACGAGGTTCCACGTGGAACACTCCCCAATCCAGAAACTGCCTGCGTATCTTCGGAGCGCCTTCCAGCAATCGGAAGCTGTCCGGATTGATCAACTGCAGTGGCAATATTTCAGCAAGCTGAGCGGCACTTTTCGCATTTTGCCCGTCAATACGAATCTGGAATTCGCCTTGTCGGTCGCGCGAAACACCGAGATTGCTGTGACCACCTTGCGCGAGATCGACTTGTCCGAATACGGTGCAAGAGGGCTGCTCGTACTGGATGACAGGAAGCAGGCGACTGCTACGAAACGAACGCGCGATCCCCAGCAGGTGGATGGCTTCCAGAACACTGGTTTTACCACTGCCGTTTGCGCCGTAGAGGATATTGATACGCGGGGAGGGGGAGAGGGTCACCGGGTGCAGATTGCGCACCCCGGTGACCGAGACGCGACTAAGAGACATCTAGGTTGCGCTGGACATGAAGTTACAGACGCATCGGCATGACAACGTAGGCGGAATCGTCGTTATCGGACTCTTGCACCAGGGCGCTGCTATTGGAATCCGACAGAATCAGGCGCACCTGCTCGGTCGTCATCACGCCCAACACGTCGAGCAGATAGCTCACGTTAAAACCTATTTCCAGCGAATCGCCGTTGTACTCTACGCCGATTTCTTCCTCTGCCTCTTCCTGCTCAGGGTTGTTGGCCTGAATTTTCAATTGACCACTGGCCAGTTGCAGGCGGATACCGCGGTACTTCTCGTTGGACAGAATAGCGGTGCGACTGAACGCTTCGCGCAATGCCTGACGATCGCCCAGCACCAGCTTGTCGCCACCTTTAGGCAGCACGCGCTCGTAATCCGGGAATTTGCCATCGACCAGTTTGGAAGTGAAGGTGAACTCGCCGGTAGTCGCCCGGATGTGATGCTGACCCAGAACGATGCTGACCATACCGTCCTGCTCGGTCAGCAGACGGGCCATTTCGAGAATACCTTTGCGCGGGACGATCACCTGATGACGATCGGCATGTTCGATATCGGCAGACATCGAGCACATCGCCAGACGGTGACCGTCAGTGGCGACCGCCCGCAAAATACCCGCACTGACTTCAAGCAGCATGCCATTGAGGTAGTAGCGAACATCCTGCTGAGCCATCGCAAAGCTGGTGCGCTCAATCAGGCGGCGCAACTTGCTCTGCACCAGATTGAAGGTCAGCGAGCCCGGGCCTTCTTCCACTGTCGGGAAATCATTGGCAGGCAATGTGGACAGAGTGAAACGGCTACGACCTGCCTTGACGATCAGCTTGGAGTCATCGAGCTTGATGTCGATCAGCGCGTCATTGGACAGGCTTTTGCAAATGTCCATGAGCTTACGCGCAGGAACCGTGATTTCTCCAGGTTCTGCGGGCTCTTCCAGCTGGACGCGGCCAACCAGTTCGACTTCCAGATCCGTACCGGTCAGCGACAGTTGCTGACCTTCGACGACCAGAAGCACATTGGAAAGAACCGGCAAGGTCTGGCGGCGTTCTACCACGCCGGCGACCAATTGCAGGGGTTTCAACAGGGCTTCGCGTTGAATGGTGAAATGCATGGTCTAGTCCCTTGCCTTAATAAGCTGCACTGGCGTTATCACGTAGTCAGAGTGCGCAGCAGGTTCTTGTAGTCCTCGCGGATATCCGCATCGGATTCCTTGAGCTCGTTGATCTTTCTGCAGGCGTGCAAGACAGTCGTATGGTCCCGACCACCAAATACGTCACCGATTTCCGGAAGACTGTGGTTGGTGAGTTCCTTGGAAAGCGCCATCGCCACCTGGCGAGGCCGGGCAACAGAACGGGACCGACGCTTGGACAGCAGATCGGAGATCTTGATCTTGTAGTACTCGGCGACAGTACGCTGAATGTTATCCACACTCACCAGCTTGTCCTGCAACGCCAGCAAATCTTTCAGCGATTCGCGAATCAGTTCGATGGTGATGTCGCGCCCCATGAAGTGCGAGTGAGCGATGACGCGCTTGAGCGCGCCCTCCAGCTCTCGAACGTTGGAGCGAATCCGCTGGGCAATGAAGAACGCCGCGTCATGAGGCAGATCGACCTTGGCCTGATCCGCTTTCTTCATGAGGATAGCCACGCGGGTTTCCAGCTCCGGAGGCTCGACAGCAACCGTCAGACCCCAACCGAAACGCGACTTGAGCCGTTCTTCAAGGCCTTCGATTTCTTTCGGATAGCGGTCACTGGTCAGAATGACCTGTTGCCCACCTTCCAGCAGCGCGTTGAACGTGTGGAAAAACTCTTCCTGCGACCGTTCCTTGCGAGCAAAAAATTGAATGTCATCGATCAGCAGTGCATCGACTGAGCGGTAAAAGCGCTTGAACTCGTTGATTGCATTGAGCTGCAAAGCCTTGACCATGTCTGCGACGAAGCGCTCCGAATGCAGGTACACGACCTTGGCGTTCGGGTTCTTCTTCAACAGGTGGTTACCCACAGCATGCATCAAGTGAGTTTTACCGAGACCTACGCCACCGTAAAGGAACAGCGGGTTGTAACCGTGCTTGGGGTTATCGGCAACCTGCCAGGCTGCAGCACGTGCCAGCTGGTTGGATTTACCCTCGACAAAATTCTCGAACGTGAACGTGCGGTTCAGGTAACTGGTGTGCTTGAGCGCGCCTTCGACCTGCACGGTACGTTGCTCCGCACGAGCGGGTGCCTGCTGCGAGCTGGCACCAGCCATTGGGTCGAAGCTGTCGCGTGAAGGCTCATCGTGTGCTGCAACGTTCTGAACCGGTGCAGGCACCGCGACAGGAGCAGCCGGAGCAGCCATGGCGGGTGCAGACGACGAGACGCTGCTGACCGAATTGGCAGACAGCGCCTGGGACGCCGCGGCGGCCAATGGCGCATTCGGAGCGGCACGTGGTGCAGAGCTGCGCTTGCTTCCTATTAATAAGGAAAGGGCAGGCGCCATGCCTTGACCATGCTCGCCAAGAAGCTCCAGCAAACGGCCGAGGTATTTTTCGTTGACCCAATCGAGAACAAAACGATTCGGTGCGTACACACGCAACTCGTCGCCTTCGGCTTCGACCTGTAGCGGACGGATCCAAGTGTTGAATTGCTGGGCAGGCAGCTCATCGCGCAAAAGCTCCACGCACTGCTGCCAAAGTTCCACTGACACGGATATCCCCTGAGTTGAAAGCCGGTGAGGCAAAAACAGCCGCCATTGTAACGATCCGCAGACGACTTATCCACATGTAGGTTGCTCACAGGCAGCTATAAATCAACGATTTATGCAGTGGTCACACGACAAACGGTCAAATCGTAAGCTCTGTGGATAACCCCTCTTCAGCCCATTGCATAAGTCAGGGCTAAACTCTGTGCATAACTCGCCTGTGGATAAAACCGCATTCCATGCACAGCTTTTCCGACCGTGTGGCACAGGCAAAGCACCGCTTCTGGACAACCTTTCTTTTCGCTGTACACATTGAATTACAAGGGCTGTAGGATTTTATCCACAGAAAGCGTCTACGTAAGAGTTATAAGCTTTATAAAGAAGCTTTAAATACTCTCTTCTTTTTATTTCTATAACTGACCAGAGCCTGAGTGCTCCCAAACGGGTTCCAGAGGAAAATTGCCTATAAAAGACGCGTATGAAGAAAAGCTGGTTGGAAATTGACCTGCGGGCCTCCTTTCTCTAGAATCCCCGGTCTCTTAAAACGGGGGCCATTCCGGCCCGTAGTGGACGAACCAGGTAACACGCCATGAAACGTACTTTCCAACCCAGCACTATCAAGCGCGCCCGCACCCACGGTTTCCGTGCACGTATGGCCACCAAAAACGGCCGCGCAGTCCTTTCGCGTCGTCGTGCCAAAGGCCGTAAGCGTCTGGCAGTTTGATAAATCGGCACAGGAGGTGAGTCGAGACTTCAGTCGGGAAAAGCGTTTGCTGACTCCCCGGCATTTCAAGGCAGTCTTTGACTCCCCTACCGGCAAGGTTCCGGGGAAAAATCTCCTGCTCCTTGCGCGCAACAACAACCTTGATCATCCCCGTCTGGGGCTGGTGATAGGTAAAAAGAGCGTGAAGCTCTCCGTCGAGCGCAATCGCTTGAAACGCCTGATGCGCGAATCATTTCGCCAACACCAAGACAGTTTGGTCGGTTGGGATATCGTTATCGTCGCGCGTAAAGGTTTGGGTGACGTAGAAAACCCTGAACTGATTCAGCATTTCGGCAAGCTCTGGAAACGTCTGGCGCGTAGCCGACCCATTCCGGAAGAAAAATCCGAACCTGCAGGGGTAGACAGTCCAGATGCGTAAACTGGCACTCGTTCCGATCCAGTTTTATCGCTATGCCATTAGCCCGCTGATGGCCAGTCACTGTCGTTTCTACCCCAGTTGCTCCTGCTACGCGTATGAAGCCATCGAAAATCATGGCCTTTTGCGCGGTGGCTGGCTGTCAATTCGTCGCCTGGGTCGCTGTCACCCATGGAATCCCGGTGGTTATGACCCGGTTCCAGCTGTCCCCACCTCCCGTTCTTCTTCGATGGCCGAGTAATCATGGATATTAAACGCACGATCCTGATCGTCGCCCTGGCAATCGTGACCTACGTCGGGGTTCTGAAATGGAACCAAGACTATGGCCAGGCTGCCATGCCGACCCAGAATGTTGCAGCCAGCACCACCGCACCGGGTATTCCGGACACGGCCGCTGGTACTAATGGTTCTGCAAGTGCCGATGTTCCAAGCGCAAGCGCTACGGCCAATACGGCTGCAGCACCTCTTGAAACTCCGGCCGTAGCCAGCAAAGACCTTATCCACGTCAAGACCGATGTGCTCGATCTGGCGATCGATCCGGTGGGTGGCGACGTCGTTCAGCTTCGTTTGCCTCTGTACCCGCGTCGTCAGGATCGTCCTGATGTTCCGTTTCAGTTGTTCGACAACGGCGGCGAGCGTACTTTTCTGGCACAAAGCGGCCTGACCGGGACCAATGGTCCTGATGCACGCGCTGCCGGTCGTCCGGTTTACACCTCCACACAAAAGACTTATCAACTGGCTGACGGCCAGGATTCGATGGTCGTGGATCTGAAATTCTCGGAAAGCGGCGTCAACTACATCAAGCGCTTCACCTTCAAGCGCGGTCTGTACGATCTGGTCATGACCTACGTTGTGGATAACCAGAGCGCACAACCCTGGTCCGGTAATCTGTTCGCGCAATTAAAGCGCGATGCCAGCTCTGACCCTTCTTCGACGACTGCTACCGGCACGGCTACCTACCTGGGCGCTGCCCTGTGGACTGCGGCCGAGCCGTACAAGAAAGTGTCGATGAAAGATATCGACAAGGGCCAGGTCAAGGAAACTGTTCAGGGCGGTTGGGTTGCATGGCTGCAGCACTACTTCGTGACTGCGTGGATTCCGGATCACAACGCCACCAACGCTGTTCAGACCCGTAAAGACAGCCAGGGCAACTACATCATCGGCTTCACCAGCCCGACTCTGTCGGTTGCACCCGGTGCACAAGGTGAAACCAGCGCTACCCTGTATGCAGGTCCGAAAAGCCAGGCGGTACTCAAAGAGTTATCCCCAGGTCTGGAGCTGACCGTCGATTATGGTTTCCTGTGGTTCATTGCCCAGCCTATCTTCTGGCTGCTGCAACATATCCACGCCATCCTCGGCAACTGGGGCTGGTCGATCATTGTCCTGACCATGCTGATCAAAGGCCTGTTCTTCCCGTTGTCCGCAGCAAGCTACAAGTCGATGGCACGCATGCGCGCCGTGGCTCCGAAGCTTGCACTGCTGAAGGAACAACATGGCGATGATCGCCAGAAAATGTCCCAGGCAATGATGGAGCTGTACAAGAAAGAAAAGATCAACCCATTGGGTGGATGCTTGCCGATTCTTGTCCAGATGCCGGTTTTCCTTTCGCTGTACTGGGTACTCCTGGAAAGCGTGGAAATGCGTCAGGCACCGTGGATCCTGTGGATAACCGACCTGTCGATCAAAGACCCGTTCTTCATCCTGCCGATCATCATGGGCGCGACGATGTTCATCCAGCAGCGTCTGAACCCGACTCCGCCGGACCCGATGCAGGCCAAGGTCATGAAAATGATGCCAATCATCTTCACGTTCTTCTTCCTGTGGTTCCCTGCCGGTCTCGTTCTGTACTGGGTTGTTAACAACACCCTGTCGATCGCTCAGCAGGCTTACATCACTCGCAAGATCGAAGCAGCTACCAAGAAAGCAGCTGCCTGATCTAACCTGTGAATAAGTTCTACAAGACGCCCCCTCGTGGGGCGTTTTGCTATCCGTCATTTGTCCGGGAGCCGGAGCATGAACGTTCCTCGTGAAACCATTGCCGCCATCGCCACAGCCCAAGGGCGTGGCGGTGTCGGTATCGTTCGGGTGTCAGGTCCTTTGGCCGGCAAGGCTGCTGAAGCCATTATCGGTCGGGTGCCAAAACCACGATTTGCGCATTACGGGCGTTTTGTCGACGAAGCGGGGCAGACCCTCGATGAGGGGATCGCGCTGTATTTTCCGGGACCCAACTCGTTCACCGGCGAAGACGTACTTGAGCTTCAGGGCCACGGCGGCCCCATCGTTCTGGATATGCTGCTGCAGCGCTGCCTGCAACTGGGCAGCCGACTGGCTCGTCCGGGCGAGTTCAGTGAGCGTGCCTTTCTCAATGACAAGCTCGATCTTGCCCAGGCAGAAGCCATTGCTGACTTGATTGAGGCGAGTTCTGCACAGGCAGCGCGCAATGCACTGCGCTCATTGCAGGGCGCTTTTTCGCGGCGTGTGGATAACTTGACCGAGAAATTGATCAGCCTGCGCATCTATGTGGAAGCTGCAATCGACTTCCCCGAAGAGGAAATCGACTTCCTTGCCGATGGCCATGTCCTGAACATGCTCGATGACGTACGTGCCGAGTTATCCACAGTGCTGCGTGAAGCGGGGCAGGGTGCCTTGTTACGCGACGGGATGACCGTTGTGATTGCCGGGCGTCCCAATGCGGGCAAATCCAGCTTGCTGAATGCCTTGGCGGGCAGAGAAGCGGCCATCGTCACCGAGATTGCCGGCACTACGCGCGATGTGTTGCGTGAACATATCCACATCGATGGAATGCCGTTGCACGTCGTCGACACAGCAGGTCTGCGTGATACCCAGGATCAGGTGGAAATGATCGGCGTGCAGCGCGCACTCAAGGCCATCGGTGAAGCTGACCGGATTCTGCTGGTTGTGGATGCAACGGCACCGGAGGCAGCAGACCCGTTTGCACTGTGGCCCGAATTCCTTGAGCAACGTCCGGACCCGGCGAAAGTCACTCTGATCCGTAACAAGGCAGATTTGAGTGGAGACCCCGTCGATCTACAAACCAGCGTTGATGGCCATGTCACCATCAGCCTGAGCGCCAGGTCAGGGGGCGAGGGGCTTGAACTGCTGCGTGACCATCTCAAGGCCTGCATGGGCTACGAGCAAACCTCTGAAAGCAGCTTCAGCGCACGTCGACGCCACCTTGAGGCACTGCGCCACGCCAGTGACTCGCTGGAGCACGGCAGGGCTCAACTCACCCTGGCAGGCGCTGGAGAGCTGCTGGCCGAAGATCTGCGTCAGGCACAGCAAGCGCTTGGCGAGATTACCGGTGCATTCAGCTCAGACGATCTGCTTGGTAGAATCTTCTCCAGCTTCTGCATCGGCAAGTAAACCTTCTGGCATGGCCCGCCCTGGGTCATGCCTTCCAGCACCACAAGACGCTTCTTTTCAGCGGTAGCGTTATCCAAATACTCCGCCATTCTTCCTTTAACTTCGCCTCGACACCTGAATCTGACGAGCAGAAATGCCCGAGTGAGGGATTTTCTGTGCCTGATTTTTGCTGAAGAGCGGTTTTTTTGTGAATTAAGCCCTGTGAATAACTGCCCTTTAGCTCGGTGGGTAAGCGGGGTGCAAACCTGAAGATAAATCCCCCTGTGGACAAGTGGCTATCTTATCAACAGGCTCAGGACGGTTATCCAAACCCCTCATCCCCACATGAACACAGACTTTTTAAACTCTGTACACATTGGAAATAAAGGCCTGTAGCGATCTATCCACAGAAAGTTGGCTCAGTAAGAATAAACATAAAAACAAGGCTTTATAAACTTTCTTTCCTTTTTATTTTCTTTATCCGCGAGTTTTCCACAGCTGGTTAAATTTTGTCCAACGGGTTTCATTCAGGTGGGGTAAGTCCCTATACTTGTCAGCTATCCCAATTTCTCATCGACAACAGGCACGAGGTGCGTGGTGGATTTCCCTTCCCGTTTTGAAGTGATCGTCATCGGTGGCGGTCATGCCGGTACCGAGGCCGCACTGGCGTCGGCACGTATGGGTGTAAAAACCCTGCTGCTGACCCATAACGTGGAAACACTCGGCCAGATGAGTTGCAACCCGGCCATCGGTGGCATTGGCAAAAGTCACCTGGTCAAGGAAATCGACGCCCTCGGCGGTGCGATGGCCATGGCTACTGACAAGGGTGGTATCCAGTTCCGTGTGCTGAACAGTCGCAAAGGCCCGGCTGTACGGGCTACTCGTGCTCAAGCAGATCGCGTGCTGTACAAGGCAGCCATTCGTGAAATCCTGGAAAATCAGCCGAACCTGTGGATATTTCAGCAAGCCTGTGATGACCTGATCGTCGAACAGGATCAGGTGCGCGGTGTAGTGACCCAAATGGGTATGCGCATATTTGCCGATTCGGTGGTGTTGACCACCGGTACGTTCCTGGGTGGACTTATCCACATCGGCATGCAGAACTATTCTGGCGGACGCGCAGGCGACCCCCCATCGATCGCACTTGCTCACCGGCTACGTGAACTGCCGCTGCGCGTCGGCCGCCTGAAAACCGGAACCCCGCCACGTATTGATGGGCGTTCTGTGGATTTCTCGGTGATGACAGAACAACCAGGTGACACACCTATCCCGGTCATGTCGTTCCTGGGCAACAAGGAACAGCATCCGCCGCAGGTCAGTTGCTGGATCACGCACACCAACGCGCGGACTCACGAAATCATTGCGTCCAACCTCGATCGCTCGCCGATGTATTCGGGCGTGATCGAAGGTATTGGTCCACGTTACTGCCCGTCGATCGAAGACAAGATCCACCGGTTTGCCGACAAGCAAAGCCATCAGGTTTTCATCGAGCCGGAAGGGTTGACCACGCACGAGCTGTACCCGAACGGCATTTCCACATCGTTGCCATTCGACGTGCAACTGCAGATCGTTCAGTCGATTCGCGGCATGGAAAACGCACATATCGTTCGCCCTGGTTATGCCATCGAATACGATTATTTCGACCCGCGTGATCTGAAATACAGCCTGGAAACCAAGGTCATCGGTGGTCTGTTCTTCGCTGGCCAGATCAACGGCACGACCGGTTACGAAGAGGCCGGTGCCCAGGGTTTGCTGGCCGGGACCAATGCCGCGCTGCGCGCACAGGGTCGAGACAGCTGGTGCCCGCGTCGCGATGAAGCGTACATCGGTGTTCTGGTCGATGACCTGATCACACTCGGTACCCAAGAGCCTTACCGGATGTTTACCTCCAGGGCCGAATACCGTTTGATCCTGCGCGAAGACAACGCGGACCTGCGACTCACCGAAAAAGGCCGCGAGCTGGGTCTGGTCGACGACGCCCGCTGGGCTGCGTTCTGCACCAAGCGTGAAAGCATCGAGCTGGAAGAACAACGTTTGAAAAGTACCTGGGTGCGCCCTGGTACCGAGCAGGGCGATGCGATTGCCGAACACTTCGGCACGCCACTGACCCATGAATACAATTTGCTCAACCTGCTGACCCGTCCGGAAATCGATTACGCCAGCCTGATTTCAATCACTGGCCAGGGCTGCATCGATCCCCAGGTCGCCGAGCAGGTAGAGATCAAGACAAAATACGCCGGTTACATTGATCGCCAGCAGGACGAAATCGCCCGTCTGCGCGCCAGTGAAGACACCCGTCTGCCGGAAGACATCGATTACGCCGCGATATCCGGCCTGTCGAAAGAAATCCAGAGCAAGCTGGGGATAACTCGTCCGGAAACACTCGGACAGGCATCGCGTATACCCGGCGTCACGCCTGCAGCGATATCGTTGTTGATGATCCATTTGAAAAAACGCGGCGCGGGCCGTCAGTTGGAGCAAAGCGCTTGAGTTCTATGGTCACCCCGCAACACGCCCAAGAGTTATCCACCGGTGCCCGGGAATTGGGGATCGACCTCAGTCCGGCGCAGCACGAGCAATTGCTGGCGTATCTGGCGTTGTTGATCAAGTGGAACAAGGCCTACAACCTGACTGCGGTACGCAACCCGGACGAAATGGTATCCAGACATCTGCTCGACAGTCTCAGTGTGGTGCCCTTCATCGAAGGTGCACGCTGGATCGACGTCGGCAGCGGCGGTGGGATGCCTGGCATTCCCATGGCCATCCTGTTTCCGGAGCGCAAAGTGGCGCTGCTGGACAGCAACGGCAAGAAGACCCGGTTTCAGACACAGGTCAAACTTGAGCTGAAACTGGATAATCTTGAAGTTATCCACAGCCGTGCAGAAAATTATCAGCCTGATGCGCCGTTCGACGGGATCATTTCCCGTGCGTTCAGCAGCCTTGAAGACTTCACGGGCTGGACTCGCCATATGGGTGACGTGAATACACGTTGGCTGGCAATGAAAGGGCTGCATCCTGATGATGAGCTGGTAGCATTGCCCTCGGATTTTCACCTCGATAGCGCACAAGCCTTGACCGTTCCGGGTTGCCAAGGCCAACGCCATCTGCTGATACTGCGCCGCACGGCATGACGGGGAACACAAGCAAGAATGGCTAAGGTATTCGCGATAGCGAACCAGAAAGGTGGGGTCGGCAAGACCACCACATGCATCAACCTCGCTGCGTCGCTGGTCGCGACCAAACGCCGTGTGCTGTTGATCGATCTCGATCCCCAGGGCAATGCGACCATGGGCAGCGGTGTGGATAAACATAATCTGGAAAACTCGGTCTATGACCTGTTGATCGGCGAATGCGATCTGGGTGAGGCCATGCAGTTTTCCGAACACGGCGGGTATCAGCTGCTTCCGGCCAACCGTGATCTGACAGCGGGTGAAGTGGTTCTGCTGGAAATGCAGATGAAAGAGAGTCGTCTGCGCAATGCGCTGGCGCCGATCCGCGAAAATTACGATTACATTCTGATCGACTGCCCACCCTCATTGTCGATGCTGACCCTGAACGCACTGGTTGCGGCAGACGGTGTAATTATCCCCATGCAGTGCGAATACTTCGCGCTCGAGGGTCTCAGCGACCTTGTGGATAACATCAAGCGCATCGCTGAACTGCTCAATCCGCAGCTGAAAATCGAAGGTTTGCTGCGCACCATGTATGACCCGCGTCTGAGCCTGATCAACGATGTTTCGGCGCAGCTCAAGGAACATTTTGGCGAGCAGTTGTACGACACCGTGATCCCGAGGAACATCAGGCTGGCCGAGGCGCCGAGTTTCGGCATGCCGGTGCTGGCGTATGACAAATCGTCTCGCGGTGCGCTGGCCTATCTGGCCCTGGCAAGTGAACTGGTTCGTCGTCAACGTCGCGGCGCAAAAACCGCTCAGCCAACCTAAGGAATTCCCATGGCCGTCAAGAAACGAGGTCTCGGACGTGGGTTGGACGCACTTCTGAGCAGTCCAACCGTCAGTTCGCTGGAAGAGCAGGCCGTCAAGGCTCCGCCAAGTGAGTTGCAGCATGTGCCGCTGGACCTTATCCAGCGTGGCAAGTATCAGCCGCGCCGCGACATGGATCCTCAGGCGCTCGAAGAACTGGCGCAGTCGATCAAGTCACAGGGCGTGATGCAGCCGATCGTTATTCGACCTATCGGCGACAACCGCTTTGAAATCATCGCCGGTGAACGTCGCTGGCGTGCCAGTCAGCAGGCAGGTGTCGAGACGATTCCGGCGATGGTCCGTGATGTTCCGGACGAAACCGCGATTGCGATGGCGTTGATCGAGAACATCCAGCGCGAAGACCTCAACCCTATCGAGGAGGCCATGGCGCTGCAGCGCCTGCAGCAGGAGTTTCAGCTGACCCAGCAGCAGGTGGCGGATGCCGTCGGCAAGTCGCGTGTCAGTGTGGCCAACCTGTTGCGCCTGATTGCCTTGCCTGAAGCCATCAAGACCATGCTGTCCCACGGCGACCTGGAAATGGGGCATGCCCGTGCCTTGCTCGGTCTGAGTGAAGATCGGCAGGTCGAAGGTGCGCGACATGTTGTCGCACGGGGGCTTACCGTGCGCCAGACTGAAGCACTGGTCAGGCAATGGCTGAGCGGCAAGCCGGAGGCTGCCGAACCAGTCAAGGCCGACCCTGATATCAGCCGCCTCGAACAGCGTCTGGCCGAGCGTTTAGGCTCTGCGGTGCAGATTCGTCACGGGCAGAAGGGTAAAGGCCAATTGGTCATCCGTTACAACTCGCTGGATGAGCTGCAAGGAGTGCTCGCTCACATCCGCTGAAACAATTGCTCTGTAGCGTATAGTCGGAAATCACTACCCGACTGTTGAATAGGGGCTGAACCGCCCCTATACTCTGCGCGCATTTTGTCGGCACAAATTATGCCAAGTTATTGATTATGGCGACCGACATCAAAGGAGCAGTTGCGATGGAATCCCGCATGCCAGACCGCTTGCCGTTCTATCGCCTGGCGGTTTTTCCGCTATTGCTGGCTCAATTGATCGTGCTGCTCATGGCCGCATTGGTGCTGTGGCAGTGGCAAGGAGTCGTTGCAGGATATTCGGGACTCTGCGGAGGCCTGATAGCCTGGCTACCCAATTTATACTTTGCTCACAAGGCATTCCGGTTTTCCGGGGCCAGAGCAGCGCAAGCCATCGTGCGGTCGTTCTACGCCGGCGAGGCAGGCAAACTGATTTTCACGGCAGTGCTTTTTGCATTGACGTTCGCAGGTGTGAAGCCACTGGCACCGCTGGCGGTATTCGGTGTGTTCATGTTGATCCAGGTGGTCAACTGGTTCGCTCCCCTGCTTACGAGAACAAGACTTTCGAGACCTTAGGGCGTTTGAGGCAACCATGGCAGAGCAAACAGCTTCGGGCTATATCCAGCACCACTTGCAGAACCTTACATTCGGGCACCTGCCCAATGGCGAATGGGGCTTTGCCCACACCGCAGCAGAAGCCAAGGAAATGGGTTTCTGGGCCTTCCACGTCGATACCCTCGGCTGGTCGGTTGCGTTGGGTCTGATTTTCGTTCTGATCTTCCGCATGGCGGCCAAGAAGGCAACTTCCGGTCAGCCTGGCGCACTGCAGAACTTCGTCGAAGTGCTGGTCGATTTCGTCGACGGCAGCGTGAAAGACAGCTTCCACGGCCGCAGCGCGGTTATCGCACCACTGGCGCTGACCATTTTCGTCTGGGTTTTCCTGATGAACGCGGTCGACCTGGTACCGGTGGACTGGATTCCGCAACTGGCGATGCTGATCTCGGGCGACGAGCACATTCCGTTCCGTGCCGTTCCGACGACTGATCCGAACGCCACACTGGGCATGGCCCTGTCTGTGTTCGCACTGATCATTTTCTACAGCATCAAGGTCAAGGGCATCGGCGGTTTCATCGGCGAACTGACCCTTCACCCGTTCGGCAGCAAAAACCTGTTCGTTCAGGCGCTGTTGATCCCGGTCAACTTCCTGCTGGAATTCGTGACGCTGATCGCCAAGCCTATTTCCCTGGCTCTGCGTCTGTTCGGCAACATGTATGCTGGCGAGCTGGTCTTCATTCTGATCGCCGTAATGTTCGGCAGCGGTCTGTTGTGGCTCAGCGGTCTGGGTGTAGTGCTGCAGTGGGCGTGGGCTGTTTTCCACATCCTGATCATCACCCTGCAAGCGTTCATCTTCATGATGCTGACCATCGTCTACCTGTCGATGGCTCACGAAGATAACCATTGAGATTCGTCTCAGGACGTGTCTGATGACCGTCTCGCCATCGGCGGGACGGTGCCCGCAAGGGCTGATGTAGAAACGATTTTGTTTTACCGCTTCAATTAAAAAAACCTAACCAATACGACGTAAAAGTCGGGAGGAAAGATGGAAACTGTAGTTGGTCTAACCGCTATCGCTGTTGCACTGTTGATCGGCCTGGGCGCACTGGGTACTGCAATCGGTTTCGGCCTGTTGGGCGGCAAATTCCTGGAAGGCGCTGCGCGTCAGCCGGAAATGGTTCCAATGCTGCAAGTTAAAATGTTCATCGTTGCGGGCCTGCTCGACGCCGTGACCATGATCGGTGTTGGTATCGCTCTGTTCTTCACCTTTGCGAACCCCTTCGTTGGTCAACTCGCTGGCTGATCACTCGAATTTTCGAGTTGATTGGTGTGATGGACAACGAACGAGCGAGGTGTTGGCGTGAACATTAATGCAACCCTGATTGGCCAGTCCGTTGCGTTCTTCATTTTTGTGATTTTCTGCATGAAGTTCGTGTGGCCTCCGGTCATCGCGGCTTTGCACGAACGTCAGAAGAAGATCGCGGATGGACTGGACGCTGCTTCCCGAGCAGCTCGCGACCTGGAGCTGGCCCAAGAGAAAGCGGGTCAACAACTGCGCGAAGCTAAGGCTCAAGCAGCTGAAATCATTGAGCAAGCCAAGAAACGCGGTACTCAGATTGTCGACGAAGCCCGTGAAACGGCACGCGTTGAAGCTGACCGTGTGAAGGCCCAGGCTCAGGCCGAGATCGAGCAGGAACTGAACGGTGTCAAAGACGCCTTGCGCGCCCAGTTGGGCAGCCTGGCAGTCAATGGCGCAGAGAAGATTCTGGGTGCCACAATCGATCAAAACGCGCACGCGGAGCTGGTTAACAAACTGGCTGCTGAAATTTAAGCGAGGGCGATCATGGCAGAACTGACCACGTTGGCCCGACCTTACGCGAAGGCGGCCTTCGAGCACGCGCAGGCCCACCAGCAGCTGGCCAATTGGTCAGCCATGCTCGGCCTGGCTGCTGCGGTGTCGCAAGACGACACCATGCAGCGCATGCTCAAGGCCCCGCGACTGACGAGCGCACAAAAGGCCACCACTTTTATTGAAGTGTGTGGCGAAAAGTTCGATGCCAAGGCACAGAATTTCATTCACGTCGTTGCTGAAAACGACCGCCTCCCGCTTCTGCCGGAGATCGCCGAACTGTTCGACCTGTACAAGGCCGAGCAGGAAAAATCGGTCGATGTGGATGTCACCAGTGCTTTCGCATTGAACCAAGAACAGCAAGACAAACTCGCCAAGGTTCTCAGTGCACGGCTCGGCCGGGAAGTGCGCCTGCATGCTGCGGAGGATGCCTCTCTCATAGGGGGTGTCGTAATCCGCGCCGGCGACCTGGTTATCGATGGCTCAGTTCGTGGCAAGATCGCGAAACTAGCCGAAGCATTGAAATCTTGAGTTTGAAGGGGCAGCAGAGCAATGCAGCAACTCAATCCTTCCGAAATAAGTGAAATCATCAAGGGTCGCATCGACAAGCTCGATGTAACCTCCCAAGCCCGTAACGAAGGCACAGTCGTCAGCGTGTCTGACGGTATCGTGCGGATTCACGGTCTGGCCGACGTAATGTACGGCGAGATGATCGAGTTTCCGGGCGGCGTCTACGGTATGGCGCTGAACCTTGAGCAAGACTCCGTGGGTGCCGTTGTACTGGGCGCTTACACGACTCTGGCTGAAGGCATGAGCGCCAAGTGCACTGGCCGCATCCTCGAAGTTCCGGTTGGTAAGGAACTGCTGGGTCGCGTTGTCGATGCACTGGGTAACCCAGTTGACGGCAAAGGTCCGCTGAACAACACCGAGACCGATGCGGTCGAGAAAGTTGCTCCAGGCGTGATCTGGCGTAAGTCGGTAGACCAGCCTGTACAGACTGGCTACAAGGCTGTCGATGCCATGATTCCTGTCGGCCGTGGCCAGCGTGAGCTGATCATCGGTGACCGTCAGATCGGTAAAACCGCTCTGGCCATCGACGCAATCATCAACCAGAAGAACAGCGGCATCTTCTGCGTCTACGTAGCAATCGGTCAGAAGCAATCGACCATCGCCAACGTTGTTCGCAAGCTCGAAGAAAACGGCGCACTGGCTAACACCATCGTCGTGGCTGCAAGTGCTTCCGAATCCGCTGCGCTGCAATTCCTTGCACCGTACTCGGGTTGCACCATGGGCGAGTTCTTCCGCGACCGCGGTGAAGACGCGCTGATCGTTTATGACGATCTGTCCAAGCAAGCAGTGGCTTACCGCCAGATTTCCCTGCTGCTGCGCCGTCCACCAGGCCGTGAAGCTTACCCAGGCGACGTGTTCTATCTCCACTCCCGTCTGCTGGAGCGCGCATCGCGTGTTTCCGAAGAGTACGTAGAGAAGTTCACCAACGGCGCAGTGACCGGCAAAACCGGCTCGCTGACCGCACTGCCGATCATCGAAACCCAGGCTGGCGACGTTTCCGCGTTCGTTCCGACCAACGTGATTTCCATCACCGACGGTCAGATCTTCCTGGAATCGGCCATGTTCAACTCCGGCATCCGTCCGGCTGTGAACGCCGGTGTTTCGGTATCCCGTGTGGGTGGTGCCGCTCAGACCAAGATCATCAAGAAGCTTTCCGGTGGTATCCGTACCGCTCTGGCTCAGTACCGTGAACTGGCGGCATTCGCCCAGTTTGCTTCTGACCTGGACGAGGCGACCCGCAAGCAACTTGAGCATGGTCAGCGCGTTACCGAGCTGATGAAGCAGAAGCAATACGCACCAATGTCGATTGCTGACATGGCGCTGTCGCTGTATGCCGCTGAGCGTGGGTTCCTGACTGACGTCGAAATCGCCAAGATTGGCAGCTTTGAACAAGCGCTGATTGCTTACTTCAACCGCGATCACGCCGATTTGATGGCGAAGATCAACGTGAAGGGTGACTTCAATGACGAAATCGATTCTGGCATGAAAGCCGGCATCGAGAAGTTCAAGGCCACCCAAACCTGGTAAGCCGCAGCGGGGGCCGCAAGGCTCCCGCTTGCTAACCTGATAGGTGTTACATGGCAGGCGCAAAAGAGATTCGCAGCAAGATTGCGAGCATCAAAAGCACGCAAAAGATCACCAGCGCCATGGAAAAAGTGGCGGTCAGCAAAATGCGCAAGGCTCAAATGCGCATGGCTGCTAGCCGTCCTTACGCGGAGCGCATTCGTCAGGTGATTGGTCATCTGGCAAACGCCAACCCGGAGTACCGCCACCCGTTCATGATCGAGCGCCCTGTGAAGCGCGTGGGTTATGTCGTAGTGAGCAGTGACCGTGGTCTGTGTGGTGGATTGAATACCAACCTGTTCAAGACTCTGGTCAAGGACATGGCGGTGAACCGTGAAAACGGTGTAGAGATCGATCTGTGCGTGGTCGGCAGCAAAGGTGCGGCATTTTTCCGCAACTTCGGCGGTAACGTCGTCGCTGCGATCAGCCACCTGGGCGAAGAGCCGTCGATCAACGACTTGATCGGCAGCGTCAAGGTGATGCTGGATGCCTATCTGGATGGCCGTATTGATCGCCTGTCCGTGGTATCCAACAAGTTCATCAACACCATGACCCAGCAACCAACAGTGGAGCAATTGATTCCGCTGGTGGCAACCCCGGATCAAGGGCTCAAGCACCACTGGGACTATCTCTACGAACCCGATGCCAAAGAGCTGCTAGACGGCCTTATGGTTCGCTACGTGGAATCGCAGGTGTACCAGGCGGTGGTCGAGAACAACGCAGCTGAACAAGCAGCGCGGATGATCGCGATGAAGAACGCCACAGACAACGCCGGTGATTTGATCAGCGATTTGCAGCTGATCTACAACAAGGCGCGTCAGGCAGCGATCACCCAAGAGATCTCGGAAATCGTCGGCGGCGCTGCCGCGGTTTAACGGTTCAAATATTAGAGGAACCAGCTAATGAGTAGCGGACGTATCGTTCAAATCATCGGCGCCGTGATCGACGTGGAATTCCCACGCGATAGCGTACCGAGTATCTACAACGCGCTGGAAGTTCAAAGCGCGGCAGGAACCACCCTGGAAGTTCAGCAGCAGCTGGGCGACGGTGTGGTTCGTACCATTGCGATGGGCTCCACCGAGGGCTTGAAGCGTGGTCTGGAAGTAACAGACTCTGGCGCAGCCATCTCCGTACCGGTCGGTAAAGCGACTCTGGGCCGGATCATGGACGTGCTGGGCAACCCGATCGACGAAGCTGGCCCGATTGCCACCGAAGAGCGCTGGGGCATTCACCGTCCTGCACCGTCCTTCGCTGAGCAGGCTGGCGGCAACGACCTTCTGGAAACCGGCATCAAGGTTATCGACCTGGTCTGCCCGTTCGCCAAAGGTGGTAAAGTCGGTCTGTTCGGTGGTGCCGGTGTCGGCAAGACCGTAAACATGATGGAACTGATCCGTAACATCGCCATCGAGCACAGCGGTTATTCCGTGTTCGCCGGTGTGGGTGAGCGTACTCGTGAGGGTAACGACTTCTACCACGAGATGAAGGATTCCAACGTTCTGGACAAAGTGGCACTGGTTTACGGTCAGATGAACGAGCCGCCGGGTAACCGTCTGCGCGTAGCACTGACCGGCCTGACCATGGCCGAGAAGTTCCGTGACGAAGGTAACGACGTACTGCTGTTCGTCGACAACATCTATCGTTACACCCTGGCCGGTACCGAAGTATCCGCACTGCTGGGCCGTATGCCTTCCGCAGTAGGTTACCAGCCGACTCTGGCTGAAGAGATGGGCACTCTGCAAGAGCGCATCACTTCCACCAAGAATGGTTCGATCACCTCGATCCAGGCCGTATACGTACCAGCGGACGACTTGACTGACCCGTCGCCTGCGACCACGTTTGCCCACTTGGACGCCACCGTCGTACTGTCCCGTGACATCGCTTCCCTGGGTATCTACCCTGCGGTAGACCCGCTGGACTCGACTTCGCGTCAGCTGGACCCGAACGTCATTGGCCAGGAACACTACGACACCGCTCGCGGCGTTCAGTATGTGTTGCAGCGTTACAAAGAGCTGAAAGACATCATCGCGATTCTGGGTATGGACGAGCTGTCGGAGACCGACAAACAGTTGGTTAACCGTGCTCGTAAGATCCAGCGCTTCCTGTCCCAGCCTTTCTTCGTGGCAGAAGTCTTCACCGGTGCTTCGGGTAAATATGTTTCCCTGAAAGACACCATTGCTGGCTTCAAAGGCATCCTCAACGGTGACTACGACCACCTGCCAGAACAAGCGTTCTACATGGTCGGCGGCATCGAAGAAGCGATCGAGAAAGCCAAGAAACTGTAATCCCGGCGCCCGGAAACGGGCGCTAATTAGGTTGAGGCAAGCAAATGGCTATGACAGTCCATTGCGACATCGTCAGCGCGGAAGGGGAAATCTTCTCCGGTCTGGTCGAGATGGTGATTGCGCACGGCAACCTGGGTGATCTCGGTATCGCTCCAGGCCACGCGCCGCTGATCACTGATCTGAAGCCGGGCCCGATCCGCTTGATCAAGCAGGGTGGGGAAGCCGAGGTGTTTTACATCTCCGGTGGTTTCCTTGAGGTTCAGCCGAACATGGTCAAGGTGCTTGCCGATACTGTGCAACGTGCTGCCGACCTGGATGAAGCTTCTGCTCAGGCTGCCGTACTGGCTGCCGAGAAGGCCCTGAACGAGAAAGGCGCAGATTTCGACTACGGCTCTGCAACTGCTCGTCTGGCCGAGGCTGCAGCTCAGCTGCGCACCGTTCAGCAAATTCGCAAGAAGTTCGGCGGCTAACCCCGCTGCATTCGATGCGCGATTGAGAAAAAGGGTAGCCTCGGCTACCCTTTTTCTTTTTTCAGATTTCCTCTTTCAAGTCAGCCCGCCTTCGGTCCGGTTGCCGCTCAGTTGGTAGTCCTATCATGTCTCTCGATATCGTTATTCTCGCTGCTGGCCAAGGTACCCGGATGCGTTCCGCCTTGCCCAAGGTCCTGCATCCCGTGGCTGGCAACTCCATGCTCGGTCATGTTATCCACAGCGCGCGTCAGTTATCCCCAAGTGGAATACACGTCGTGATCGGACACGGCGCGGATGCTGTTCGTGAACAGCTGGCAGCCGATGACCTGAATTTCGTGATGCAGGACAAGCAACTGGGCACAGGCCACGCCGTTGCTCAGGCGCTGCCTGCACTTACGGCTGAGACCGTGTTGATTCTTTATGGCGATGTGCCGTTGATTGAAGTGGAGACGCTTGCGCGCCTGCTCAAACTCGTCAATCCGCAGCAACTGGGCCTGTTGACCGTCACTCTGGACGACCCCACCGGTTACGGCCGCATTGTTCGCGACGAGCAGAATCGTGTCTGCGCGATTGTCGAGCACAAGGATGCGAACGATGCACAGAAGGCAATCACCGAAGGTAACACGGGCATTCTCGCGGTGCCTGCCAAGCGTCTCGCTGACTGGCTGGGGCGGCTGTCCAACAACAACGCCCAAGGCGAGTATTACCTCACTGACGTAATCGCCATGGCCGTCAATGACGGGCTGATTGTTGCCACAGAGCAGCCTTACGACGCAATGGAAGTGCAGGGCGCCAATGATCGCAAACAGCTCTCCGAACTGGAGCGCCATTATCAGATGCGCGAAGCCCGCCGGTTGATGGCAGGTGGTGTGACCCTGCGTGACCCTGCGCGATTCGATGTGCGCGGCGAAGTCAGCGTCGGCCGCGATGTGCTGATCGACATCAACGTTATCCTCGAAGGGAAGGTAGTCATCGAGGACAACGTGGTCATCGGCCCTAACTGCGTGATCAAGGACAGCACCCTGCGCAAAGGGGTCATCGTCAAAGCCAACAGCCACATCGAAGGCGCAATTCTGGGCGAGGGCAGCGATGCCGGCCCGTTTGCACGCCTGCGCCCTGGCAGTGTGCTGGGCGCCAAAGCGCATGTGGGTAACTTTGTTGAACTCAAGAATGCGAATCTGGGCGAGGGTGCCAAGGTCGGCCACCTGACTTACTTGGGCGATGCCGAGATCGGCGCACGTACCAATATCGGTGCCGGCACCATCACCTGCAATTACGATGGGGCCAACAAGCACAAGACCAAGTTGGGTGCAGACGTGTTCATTGGTTCTAACAACTCACTGGTTGCGCCTGTGGATATCTTTGATGGTGCTACGACCGCAGCCGGTTCGACCATCACGCAGAACGTGCCCGCTGAACAACTCGGCGTAGCTCGTGCTCGCCAACGCAACATCGAAGGCTGGAAGCGTCCGGTAAAAATCAGGAAAGACTGAGTTATCCACAGCTCCCGGTGACTCACGTGCCAATGCTCAACATTGGCACGTGTCCATAACTATCCACACCTGACGCTCAAGATAGGACGCGGAGCGTCCAGAACTGCATACCCACGCGGAGCATGGGTACGATCAGGCACAGATACCGAAACCTTGACCAAACCCAAAAAATAGGTTTTGATTGCCTTCGTTATATTTCGAAACGAAACTTAAGGCTGTCATGTCGAAGCGCAATACACCACAACGTCGCCACAACATTCTCGCCCTGCTCAATGAGCTGGGTGAAGTCAGTGTCGACGATTTGGCCAGACGCTTTGAAACTTCTGAAGTTACGATTCGAAAGGATCTGGCGGCCCTCGAAACCAATGGTTTGTTGTTGCGCCGTTACGGGGGCGCAGTGCCGCTTCCTCACGAGCTGATCAGCGAAAGCAGCCAGCCGGTTTCCCGTTACAAACAGGCCATTGCCCGCGCTGCGGTTTCCCGAATTCGCGAGCACGCCAGAATTATTGTCGACAGTGGCAGCACCACGGCTGCGTTGATCCCTGAACTGGGCCAGCAACCTGGTCTGGTGGTCATGACCAACTCACTGCATGTGGCGCGAGCCCTTACTGAGCTGGAACACGAACCGGTCCTGTTGATGACCGGCGGAACGTGGGATCCGCACTCGGAGTCTTTTCAGGGGCAGGTCGCTGAACAGGTACTGCGCTCCTACGATTTCGATCAGTTGTTCATCGGTGCCGACGGCATCGATCTGACTCGTGGCACCACCACGTTCAATGAGCTGCTGGGTTTGAGCCGGGTCATGGCGGAAGTCGCCCGGGAAGTCGTTGTCATGGTCGAGGCCGACAAGGTCGGTCGCAAGATCCCCAATCTGGAGCTGCCCTGGAGCAGTATCCACACCCTTATTACTGATGATCGCCTGCCCAGCGAGGCTCGCGATCAGATACAGGCCCACGGCATCAATCTGATTTGTGCTGCTGTCAGCTAGGAGATAACCATGTGTGGAATCGTCGGCGCCGTTGCTGAACGTAATATCACGGCCATTTTGCTCGAAGGCCTCAAGCGTCTTGAGTACCGCGGCTACGACAGCGCAGGCGTTGCTGTTTTCAGTAACGAAGGCACCCTTGAGCGCCGTCGTCGCTCGGGCAAAGTCAGTGAGCTGGAGCAGGCACTGGAAGGCGAGCCGCTGATCGGCCGTCTGGGTATTGCCCACACCCGTTGGGCGACCCACGGTGCACCGTGCGAACGTAACGCTCATCCACACTTCTCGGCCGATAAACTGGCAGTTGTCCACAACGGCATCATCGAGAACCACGAAGCGCTACGTGAACAGCTGAAAAGCCTGGGTTACGTCTTCGCATCCGATACCGACACCGAAGTCATCGTTCACCTGCTGCACCACAAGCTCAAGGACACGCCAGATCTGGCGGTTGCCCTGAAGGCTGCCGTGAAAGAATTGCACGGTGCCTACGGTCTTGCCGTTATCAACGCTGCACAACCGGATCGCCTGCTGGCCGCCCGCAGTGGCAGCCCGCTGGTGATCGGCATGGGCCTGGGTGAAAACTTCCTGGCCTCCGATCAACTGGCGCTGCGTCAGGTGACCGACCGTTTCATGTACCTGGAAGAAGGCGATATTGCCGAGATCCGTCGCGACAGCGTGCAGATCTGGAACGTCGAGGGTGTGTCGGTCGAGCGTGAAGTGGTGCAATACCATGAAGGCGCCGAAGCCGCTGACAAGGGCGAATATCGTCACTTCATGCTCAAGGAAATCCACGAGCAACCCAAGGTCGTGCAGCGCACCCTCGAAGGTCGCCTGGGGCAACAGCAAGTGCTGGTCCACGCATTTGGTCCACAGGCTGCCGAATTGTTCGCCAAAGTACGCAATGTTCAGATCGTGGCGTGTGGCACCAGCTACCACGCAGGCATGGTCGCGCGTTACTGGCTTGAAGGTCTTGCCGGTATCCCTTGCCAGGTGGAAGTGGCCAGCGAGTTCCGCTACCGCAAGGTCGTGGTTCAGCCGGACACCTTGTTCGTTTCGATCTCGCAATCCGGCGAAACCGCCGACACACTGGCAGCGCTGCGCAACGCCAAGGAACTGGGCTTTCTGGCCAGCCTGGCTATCTGCAACGTCGGCATCAGCTCACTGGTACGTGAATCCGACCTGACCCTGCTAACCCAAGCCGGCCCGGAAATCGGCGTGGCATCGACCAAAGCCTTCACCACCCAACTGGTCGCCTTGCTGCTGCTGACCCTGTCACTCGGTCAGGTCAAAGGATCGTTGGAGGAGGGCGTTGAGGCACAACTGGTCGAGGAACTGCGCCGCCTGCCAACCCGACTCGGCGAAGCCCTGGCAATGGACGGCACCATCGAGAAAGTCGCCGAGCTGTTCGCCGAGAAGCACCACACCCTGTTCCTCGGTCGTGGCGCGCAATTCCCGGTAGCAATGGAAGGCGCACTCAAGCTCAAAGAAATCTCCTACATCCACGCCGAAGCCTATCCGGCTGGCGAGCTGAAACACGGCCCGCTGGCGCTGGTCGATGCCGACATGCCGGTCGTCACCGTCGCGCCGAACAACGAACTGCTGGAAAAACTCAAATCCAACCTGCAGGAAGTACGCGCCCGCGGCGGCGAACTGATCGTGTTCGCGGATGAGCTGGCTGGGCTCAAGAACGGCGAAGGCACTCACGTCATCGCCATGCCGCACATCATCGATGCCTTGGCACCGATTCTGTACACCATTCCGTTGCAGCTGCTTTCGTATTATGTGGCGGTGTTGAAAGGGACGGATGTTGACCAGCCGAGGAACCTGGCGAAGTCGGTGACGGTGGAGTGAGTTATCCACAGGGGGAAATGTTTGGTATTTGTGAATTAACATCGTCGCAAGCGGCCGCTTTTCCCCCACCTGTTTCCCTTAAGCCACGAACATCGCTGGCTTAGGTCCCTGAAAAGCACCGGTCCGGAGTGTTCTGCATCCGCGGTGATGTTCCTTAAATGGCCTATCACCGCGCCGCGTTACCTAAGTAGGGATGTCGCGGAAGACGTCATGGCCCCATGCTCCTGAGCACTTTTCGCTCAAGCTGCCCAAGGGCCTGTCGCTTTATCCACGCTCCGCCATCAAGCCATTCAACTTCCCATACGTAAAACCCGTAAGCGCCTGCGTATCCAGCTGCCCGCGCTCGATGAAAGAGCGGGCCAGCCCTTCCATCGCGCCGTACAGGAACTCCGCAATACTGGAACCAGCGCTCAGGCGTCTAACGCCTAGGCGCTGCAGTTCTTTGGGCGCTGACAGCCCATCGCGTGCAAGCAGGTTCACCGGCAGTGGGGAGGCGTTGCAGAGTGTGGAAATCTCGGCGGGCGTGACCATACCTGCGGCGAAAAGGCCGTTGGCTCCTGCTTGTGCATAAAGCGCTGCACGCCGGATGATTTCATCGAGACGCTGGGAGGCGGGCACCAGGCTTTTCAGATAGACGTCACTGCGCGCATTGATGAATAGGTTAACGCCGTGCTTGTTGGCGACTTCTCGGGCAACTCCGATTTTGCGCACAAGTACCTCCGGTGGTGCGGCACCGTCTTCGATGTTGATACCCACGGCACCTGAAGCGACAACTGCTTCGACAACCTTGGCAACGTGTTGGAGGTCGTCGGAGTAACCGGCCTCAATGTCTACGGTCAGGGGGACGTGCAGTATTCGCGTCATGGATTCAACGCTGGCCGCCAGCCGCGTAAGGGGGAGCTGGTTACCATCGGCGTAACCATGCCCCCATGCCATGCCCGCACTGCTGGTAGCGATCGCGGCGGCACCCAATGACTCTACGACTCTTGCGCCGCCTGCATCGCTGACATTGGCCAGGATCAAAAGGCCATTCTTGTGCAACTCATGAAAAACATTGTCCAGTGGTTTCATAACACTTCCTGTCTGAAAGTTGCCATCTGTTGACCTTGGCAGGCAGGCGACTGGAGGTAGAAGCCGTCCGCTATACAAGCGTGGTTACTCCGCGTTGAGGCGCGATCCAGCCCACACAAGCCCTTCATTTCATAACGATTCCCTCACCACAAGCGGGCAATCTACCGGCTGGGCACCCGAGACTTCGAGGCCATCGATCAAGTACCGGGCGGCATTGCGACCGATCTCGTAATACGGCAGTTGCACGGTGGTCAGCGCAGGGATGAACAGTTCGGAGATGCCGATCATATTGTCATAGCCCAGCACGGCGACATCACCGGGGATTTTCAGGCCACGACCCAGCAGCAATTGATAGGCACAAAAGGCTATGCGGTCATTGCCGCAGATCAGAATATCGAACTGCGGACGGCCATCAATCATGTGCCGTTCGAGGATGGCTGCGGTTTCCCCATAGGCGTCGTGCTCGGAGAGGTCGTACTGCAAGAGTTCGCCGGTAGCCATGCCGAATGCCTGGCAGGCACGCTGCATACCCGCCTGGCGAATTTTCCAGGCCAGGCTCTTTTTTGGCAGATTGATAAACAACGGACGTCGGTAGCCCTGGCTGAACGCATGGTGCAAGGCGCGGTACTGCCCTGTTTCGTCGTCTGGCACATAACTGACGAGGCTGCTGTCATCGGCTACGCAGTTGGCGAGCACCAGCGGTTTGCTTTTCAAGCGCTGGGGAATAGTCACTTCGCGCAACCCCATGGCGCTGAAGATCAACCCGTCAGGTCGGTGGGACAGCATCAGGTCGACGTTCTGGTCGGTGGGCGGGTTGCTTAGCAGGTTGAGGATAAATACGTTCCAGCCTGCTTGCTGTGCGGTCTGTTCGATGGACAGCAGCAGCTCGACCGCGAACGGCGTTGTCGCGGTGTCCAGCGCAAACACTCCGATGGTTCGTGTCTGCAAGTTGTCGCCGCGAATCCTGCGCGCTGACAGGCTGGGTACAAATTGAAGCTCGTCAATCGCGCTACGGACTCGCTGATACGTCTCGGGGCTCAGTTTTTCCGGATTATTGAGTGCCCGAGATACCGTCATCAGGGACACACCGGCCAATCGTGCAACGTCTTTAACTGAGGTCATGCAAGGCGGGGCCTGTCAGGTTGACTGATAATTATCATGCTACAGAGGCCTGATTTTTTTCGCGACTTCAATGATTTACCTGTAAGTATCCCGAGGAGAGTTCCCAGGCGTTGGCAATGCGCACCCGGCCTCCAGTTCCATTGGCAATAAGCTTGACCCCCAGGCTGTCGGTCTGTGGATAAAGGCGGCTACTGAAGCTGAAGCGGCCGTTTTGCTCGAATACCTCAATGGATGAGCGATCCAGGAAGACTCGCAACTCAAGCCGCTCCTGTTGTGGGTCTATTGCCACGCTGCGTTGACCGCTGACGTGGGTGCCCGACTGATCGCGGTCCAGTATCAAACGTTTTAGCGACGCATCGTAGTAAAGCAGAGTTTGCTCCTTGCCATCTGAACTACAACGCAATGCCACTCCCAGGTGACCATCGATGCAGTCGAGCAGGTCCAGGTACACGTGGATTTCGAGCAGATCGCCGTGTACGTCGGTCAGCCACTGGGTGCCCGCTTCGCTCCACCAGGGAGTGCCTGGCAATGACGTGTTGCGCAACGCTGTCAGTTCGCGCGCGGGGTGTACGCAAAGGCGATCGTCATGCAATTCGAGTTCGCGTGGCAGGCCGAGCATTCCGCGCCAGTGATGGTTTGCAGTGGGGGTCGGGCTTTCCCACATATCGAGCCACGCCCACACCAGACGTCTGCCATCGGCAGCCACAAGGGTCTGCGCAGCATAGAAGTCGTGGCCGTTATCCAGTTCGATAAAGGGCCCGCCGTTGAACTGCCATTGGCTGTCGATTTGGCCCACTCGGTAGCCGGTATGAAACTTGTTTAGTCGCTCGTAGCCCTGGGCTGGCATGCCTTGCGGGGAGTAAAGCAGTACATCGCGTCCATCAAGGCGAAACAGGTCTGGGCATTCCCACATATAACCATCGCCTTCGTTGCCACTGGACACATAGCTCACGAATTCCCAGGCGTGCAGGTCCGCAGACCGGTACAACGGCAGCAGCGGCTCGTCGCCCAGGCGCGCGCCGGCAATCAGGTACCAGTGGTCATCCTGCTGCCAGACCTTCGGGTCACGGAAATGAATGATCGTGTCTTGCGGCGGGCTGTCGATGACGGCGCCGTGTTTGACGAAGTTGATGCCGTCCAGACTGGTGGCCAGGCACTGCACCTGACGGATGAAACGCTCGTCGCCCACATCACCCAGCCACGTGTGCCCGGTGTAGATCAGCGCCAGGGTGTCGTCATATACCACTGCACTGCCGGAAAAACAGCCGTCCCGGTCGAAGTCATCACCGGGTGCCAGGGCAATGGGCAGGTGCTGCCAATGGACCAGATCGGCACTCTTTGCATGGCCCCAGTACATCGGGCCCCATTTCGCGTCGAACGGGTGGTGCTGATAGAACACGTGATATTCGCCACGAAAGAACACTACCCCGTTAGGGTCATTCATCCAGCCCGCAGGCGGGGCTAGGTGATAACCGGGTCGATAATCGTGGATTACCTGCGCCAGGCTATCCCTCAATGCATGGTGCGCGCGCTCAAGGGCGGTGGACATTGGACCTTTCATGGCATTCACAGAAAAACTCATAGGGAACCCGCTTGTACGAAGTGCGGCGTGGTGTCGTGGGCCAGGTGTTGGTCGGCGTCAGAGTGGCGTTTCAAGGCCAGGCCATCGGCGTCGAACACGTGCAGATTTTCGGTATCGAAATGCAGCGCGACCCGGTCGCCCACCTGCCATCCGGCTTTTGCTTCGCACCGGCAGATCAAGGGTTCGTTCTCGTCTGTAGCGAGGTGCACGTAGACCTCGCTGCCCAGGTATTCGACACCGGTCACGGTGACGCCAGTGCCACTGTTCGCTGCACTTAGAGATATGTGTTCCGGACGGACACCCAGGGTCAATTGCGCGTCTTCGGCAAGGCTCGAGCTGTCGAAGGGCAGGGATGTCATGCCCAGTGCCGGGATATCGATCAGGCTGTTGCGGCTTGGTACGTGCAAGCGTACTGACAGAAAATTCATTCTCGGCGAGCCCAGAAAACCGGCGACGAAGTGGCTGGCGGGGCGCTCGTAGAGTTCGCGTGGTGAGCCAACCTGTTCGACCTGACCGCCGTTGAGGACGACAATTTTGTCAGCCAGGGTCATGGCCTCTACCTGATCGTGAGTGACGTAAATCATGGTCGAGCCCAGCCGTTTGTGGAGATGGGCGATTTCGTTGCGCATCTGCACCCGCAACGAGGCATCGAGGTTGGAGAGCGGTTCATCGAACAACAAAATGTCCGGTTCCCGCGCCATGGCTCTGCCCATTGCAACACGCTGGCGCTGCCCACCGGACAGCTCTCTGGGTTTGCGTTGCAGCAGTTTTTCCAGTTGCAGGATCTGTGCGGTTTTCAGCACGCGTTCGCGCAGGCTGCCTTTTTCAGTCTTGGCCAGCTTGAGACCGAAACTGATGTTGTCGTAGACGCTCATGTGCGGATACAAAGCGTAAGACTGAAAGACCATGCCGACGCCACGCTCGCGCGGTTCCAGGTCATTGACCCGGCGTCCGTCGATCAGCAGGTCGCCACCACAGATCGAGTCCAGTCCGGCAATCAAGCGCAGCAGCGTCGACTTTCCGCAGCCCGAAGGGCCAACGAACACAACGAACTCACCTGCAGCGATCTCCAGGCTGACGTCGCGCAGAATACGTGTGCCGCCCAATTGCTTGTTGATGTTGGCTAGCTTCAATTTCATCATGATGCTGTTCCTCGTCAGTTGTGTGCATCAACCTTTCAACGCGCCTGCAGTGAGGCCGGAAACGATGCGGCGCTGGAAGATCAGCACCAGAATCACCAAGGGGACGGTCACCAGTACCGACGCCGCCATCAACAGACCCCAGGGCAATTCGTGAGAGCTGCCACCTGAAATCAGGGCGATGGCGACCGGGACCGTTCGTTGGGCATCTGTCAGGGTGAAGGTCAGGGCAAACAGGAATTCGTTCCACGCGGCAATAAAAGCCAGCAGGCCGGTGGTGACCAGCGCGGGCCACAGCAGTGGCAACAGCACACGGGTGAGCGTGACCCAAGGCGAGGCACCATCCATGATTGCCGCTTCCTCCAGTTCATGCGGCAGTTGCCCCATGAACGTGGTCAGCACCCAGACGGTGAAGGGCAGGGTGAAAATCGTGTAGCTGAGGATCAACGCCCATGAGGTGTTATAGAGACCCAGCGCGCGGATGACTTCAAACAGCCCCGACAGCACCGCGACCTGAGGAAACATGGAGACGCCGAGAACCATCATCAGGACCGTGCCGCGCCCACGGAACTTGACCCTGCCCAAGGCATAGGACGCGGTCAGACCGAGAAACAGCGCCAGCATCACGACACTCAGCGCAACCACCAGCGAGTTGGCGATGGCCTGCAGGAATGACGGCTGGCTGAGAACTGCCGCGTAATTGGAGAAGTCGGGTTTGGCAATCCAGTAGCTAGCCTCGAACAAGGCACTGGAAGGCTTCAGCGATGTCACGATGGCGTAGTAGAAAGGGAAGATCGCGTAGAGCAGCAAGATCCCGATCAGGCACCAGAAACCTGCACGTAAGAGTGCTTTCTTCAGTTGGCGCAGGTTCATGAACGCACCTCCAGTTGGCGACGGCCGAGGTACAGATAAAGCATGGCAATCACTGCCACGACCAGAAACAGCAGGGTCGAGGCTGCGCTGCCGTAGCCTACGTCCTGGAATTCCACCAAATGCTGGCGGGCATAGACCGACATGCTCATGGTGCTCGAGGAATTGGAGGTCAGCACATAGATGACGTCGAACACCCGTAGTGAGTCGAGGATGCGAAAGATTGCCGCGACCAACAAGGCCGGCATCAGCAACGGCAACGTGACACGCCAGAACACCCGCAGCGGATGAATGCCGTCAACCCTGGCAGCCTCGTAGCAATCGCTTGGCAGCATCTGCAGGGCCGCCAGCATCAGCAAGGTGACGAAGGGCACGGTCTTCCAGACGTCGACAATGATGACAGCCCACATCGACAGGTCCGCATCTGCCGTCCAGGCCAGCGGCGCGTCGATCAGGCCCAGGCTCAGCATCATGTGGTTGATGATGCCGAACTGGTCATTGAGCATCCATGACCAGATCTTCGCCGAGACAATAGTCGGAATCGCCCAAGGGATCAGGATCAACGCACGGACCAGCGCGCGGCCGGTGAACTTGACGTTCAACAGCAACGCCACCAACAGGCCCAGGACCATTTCCAGCCCTACCGACACCACGGTGAAATGCAAGGTGTTGCGCACCGCGTTCCACCATTGCGGATCGACCAGGACGCCTGACCAGAGGTTGCCGTCGTAGAGCAGATAATTGCTCAGGCCAATGAATGCGCCGCCTTCAGTGTCCGACAGGTCGGCGTCGGTAAGGCTGAACCAGAAAGTGCTAAGTAACGGCCAGGCCGCCACCAGCGTCAGGCACACCAGCATCGGCGTCAGAAACAGCCAGGCGGCACGTAACCTGCGACGTTGCACAGGCGTTTCCCGGGTAATCAGGACGTCGTCACCGGGAAAGTCGATAGAAGAGGAAGGCATGTTGATCTCCTTACATGTGGCTTACCAGTTCCGGCGTTTGATGCGCGTCAGGTCGCGCTCCAGGTCGACCAGTGCCTGATCGACCGGCAAATCGCCCGCCAGCACGCTATGCACTCGATCAAAGAACGCGTTGGAGACACGCGGGTAGCCGCTGGCGGTGATGGCGGCAGGGCGCATGACCCCATTGCTGAGGATGCCGTGCAACTGGGTGTAGTAAGGCATCGCCGCGAGCAACTCGGGGTCGGTATAAAGCGACTCGATAACCGGGTTGTAAGCGCCTGCCAGGGCACGCTGTTTTTGCTGTTGGGCACTGGTCAGGTACGCCACCAGTTCTGCGGCAAGCTTGGGGTTGCTGCTGTATCGCGATACCGCCAGGCCCCAGCCTCCGAGCGTGGAAGCATGAGTACCGTTCGCACCGCCACGCGGCAGGGGAGCGACGCCAACCTTGTCTTTTACCGCGCTGTCCTTGCTTTGCACCAAGGCCCAGACGTAAGGCCAGTTACGCATGAACAGCGCGTTACCCGACTGGAATACACCGCGCCCTTCTTCCTCGGTGTAATTGAGTACGCCGCGCGGGGAGATGTCGCCGACCCAGCTTTTTGCCAGGGTCAATGCGGCTCTTGAGGCCTGGCTGTTCACCACGATGTCTCCTCGTGGGCTGATCAGTCCGCCGTCCGGCTGGCTGCTGATCCATTCCAGGGCGTTGCACGTCAGGCCTTCATAGGCGCGCCCCTGGAAAACATAGCCCCACATATTGGCGTTGCCCGCATCGCGCTCGGCCTGTTGCACTTGCCTGGCGGTAGCGGTCATGTCCTCCCAGGTCTGGGGGATAGGCTTTTGGTATTTTTCGAGCAAATCCTTGCGGTAGTACAGCAGCCCCGAGTCGGTGAACCAGGGCATTGTCACCAGCCGGCCGTCGACCGTGGCGTTGTCCACCTGTGCCTGGAAATAGCCTTGTGTCGCATTCGCTGGAAGCAGCTCGCGCAGGTCCGTCAGGTGCGTGGCGAGCATGCCCGGCCACACCATGTCGATCTGGATGATGTCGATGTCGGTGGACTTGGCGCTGAGGATCTGCTGGTAGAACGACAGGCGCTCGGTTGCAGAGTTAGGCGTGGAAACCACCTGAACGTTGTTGCCGGTCTGTTTTGACCAGCTATCGACTGCCTCCTTGCACAGTTGCAATTCAGCGCCGACGGCCCCGCACGAGATCGTCAGATCGGCTGCGTTCGACAGCGCAGAAAACCCGGCAGACAGGGTGAGCAGCGCGGCGGGAAGAAGAGATTTCAGCTGTTTCATAGAGCCCTCTTTATTTTTGTTTTTATAAAAGTTAACGTTAACATCGTCAATGTAACAGCGTATTTTCGATGTGGCACCCTTTTTTCTCCGATTTGCACAATTTTGTGCTGAAGGAAAAAGGCTCGGCCAACGTCACGAAAACAATAAAAACAAAACAGGAAGTCCACATGCAGAACGCATCAAGATGGCTACTCGCAGGGGTACTCGGCACCTCGACAACCGTCTCTCAGGCCGCGACTCTGGAAGAGCGGATGGCCGCATTCGAAGCCCGTGCCAGCGCTGCGGAAAAACGTGCAGCCGCAGCCGAACAGCAAACCCAGGCGCTCGCCAGGGAACTTCAGCAACTCAAACTCTCGACCCCCGTTGCGCAGCCTGCCGCACCCACTTCTGCGTCCACCGTTGCGGCCAGTTCACAGCCGGCTCTGGATGATCGCGTGGCAAAACTCGAAGCCCGCCAGCAAAGCATGGACAAGCCAGGCAGTGCCGGACACCTCACCGACGGGTTCAGCTTCAAGGGCTACGCTCGCTCCGGTCTATTGATCAACGACGGTTTGGGCGGCGGTCGCGGTGGGCCTTATACAACCCCCGCAGGTTCAGTCGGTGGTGCGGTCGGGCGGCTGGGTAACGAAGACGACACCTACATGCGCTTCGATCTGTCGAAAGAAATCTACGCGCAGAACGGCACGCGTTCCAAATTCACGGTCTCCATCGCCGACGGCGTTGAAAGCTATAACGACTGGACGGCCACCGAAAGCAGCCTGAACGTGCGTCAGGTATTTACCGAACTCGACCACATTGCCGCCTTCAAGGGTAATTCGGTGTTCGAGAACGCCACGCTGTGGGCCGGCAAGCGCTTCGACAGGGATAATTTCGATATCCACTGGCTGGACTCGGACGTGGTCTTTCTGGCCGGTACCGGTGGCGGTATCTACGATGTGCAGATGAACAAGGACTGGCGCTCGAACTATTCCCTGATTGGACGTAACTACGGAGATTTCAGTGAGGGCGGCGTCGATGCCGATGTGGAAAGCTACATCCTGACCTCCAACCAATTCTTCGCCAATGGTCAGTGGCAGTGGATGTTCAACGCCATTGGCGCAAAGAAAAACGACGTCGGTACGCGCACTAATCAAGCGGGTTTTGCGCCCGCAGATTCAGGCCTGCACACCATGTTGGCCAATCACCAGAAAGACTTTTTCGGCAGGGAAGGCTTCTTCAAGACGGCGTTGCTCTATGGGCAGGGCCTGGGGGCTCAGGTCAAGGACATTGGCGCAGATGGCGAACTGATCGACGACGCCCGCGCGGTGCGTCTGGCGATGTACGGCGAGACGCCTGTTGCGCCGGGATGGCGCATCGGCCCGAGCTTGCTGGCCGAGCAGAGCAAAGACCGCTACGTCAAAGGCGACGATTACCGCTGGCTCACTCTGAACATGCGCCTGGCCAACGAGATCAACAGTAACTTCGAGATGGCCTACGAGTTGAGTTGGCAAACCATGGACCTTGACCCCAAAGGCTACCTGCAACGCAATGCAGTCGACGGCAACTTCTGGAAGTTTACGGTTGCGCCGACCTTCAAGCCGGACATGGGTGACCTGCTAACGCGTCCCGAATTGCGAGTGTTCGCAAGCCTCATGAACTGGTCTTCGGATCTGGACCGCTACAGCACGACCGGCAACTTCGGCAAAAGTGATTTCAACTCCGGTGGTGTCTGGCAGTTCGGCATCCAGATGGAAACCTGGTTCTAGTGCGGTAGTTCAGATGTGCCAGTGAAAATTCAGGCTCTCAATTCATTGCTGCGCTCAGGGCCTGATTTCTTCAACGGGTTGTTTCGGCACTTTAGAGAACTTGTAAAACAGATTTGGCTCGCTGACGACGTACAAGTTGCCGTCGCGATCCATGGTCAGGCCTTCAGGTTGGGGAGCGCTGTTCTGGAGGTCGGAAAATGTACCCAGCAGTGATCGAATGCTGACGAAACGCCCTTTACCGTCCAGTTCTGTGATCGAGCGTGACTGATCGCTGAGCAGCAGTAAATGACCGGTTCGCGGATCGTAGTAACCGTCTGAAAGGTCGCGTGCAGCGACACTTTTCGTTATCCAGTCCAGCCGGTCGGCAATTTTGATCTGCAAACGGCCCTGATCGATGGAGAGCAGAACTCCGGAAACCTCGAACATCTGGCGCGGATCGCGTTCCTTGATCGCGAACAGGCGGTCGTTGGCAGGATCATAGGTCACGCCCTCAAATCCCTTGTTCTGGTTACTTGGGTTGATCAGTAGCGCAATGAACTGGGCTTCCTCGACGTGGATTGGGCGTGCTTGCGTCGGCAACGTGATGATGTCCAGTTGCTGGAGATCTTCATCGCACAGCACGATGCGACCGTTACCCAGATAAGCCACGCCTTCTGTGTCGTCGAAACCGATCAATGGGTAGCGAGCGATTATGTCGCCGTTCGCGTCCAGCGCCAGCAGTTGCATGGGGCCTTTGTTGGTCACTGCCAGCAGTCGATCATTGTCGTAGTCGTAGGTTATCCCGGAGATATTGGCGACGTCCGGGGCAAGTGGTTTGGCGTCGATAACCACATGGAAATCCGGCAACCAGATATTCTTTTCGGCTGCCGTATTGCCCTTCAACCAGGTACGACCGTAATGGTACAGCTGTTGGTGGACCTGAAAGTGTGCCGACACGGCGTAAGCCAGCAGCAGAACCCCCAGAGCACCTGCACTCAGCACTATCTGTGCGAGTGATACCTGCCTTCGAGCGACATTCGACCACGTCAGCCGCTTTGCCTTGATCGTTTCCAACTGCATGGCTTCAGGCACTCCCGCGTGTTGGGCGGCTGGGCGGGCGATTAATCAACATTCTGCTGCCAGGCGAAGCGATAGGCTTTCATGAGCGGTTCCGGTTTACACAGGCCGTTGTCGGCATCGGCATCGACGATGAACCAGTCAGCTCTGGAGGTCTGACCCAGCGGCCGGGCTTTTTCCGGCAAGAAGCAATTGGCCAATTGTTCATCCGGGACCAGAGCAAAGGTGCCGGGATGTTCTCGTAGCCAACGGGCTGACTGTTCGATTGCCGATGGCTTGGCAAAACCGAAATGCACGATGGGTTGGCGTGCATACAGCCAGTGGCCCTCTCGCCAGTTGACCAGTACCAGGTCGGCTCCCTGGGTGACGCTGGCGGCTTGTTCCATCAGGTTCTTGTGTGGATTTTCTCCCTCTATGACGGGTTCGATGAACCCTCTGGCGAACCACAGGCTGAGCCAGACAACCACCACTGCGGGGACCAGTCGCCCAGCCCTGACGCGGTCGTGGAACCAGCGTTTCAACAACCAGGGCAGCAAGGGGGCGGCGACCAGTACCAGACCGGGCAGCGCCGGAAAGATGTAGATCTTGCGTTTGCCACTGGAGAGGCTGAAGAACAACAGCACCAGCAAGACCCAGCCGAGCAGTACCAGAACCCGGCCATCCCGCTTGCTCAGTTGTCGGCGCCATGCCGGGATCAGCCAGGGCAGCACCAGCACCAATGGCAGCCAATACTGGGGGATGACTTTGACGAAGAAATACCAGAATGGCTCGCGATGGTCCCAGGCGCTGGCGTAGCGATTAGCCGTCTGGTGCAAGAGTATTTCCTGCACATAGGCGAAGCCTTCCGGCCCGCCATCACGCACGACCGAGATAACCATCGGCACCAGCCACAGGCAGCATGCAAGTAATAACGCCAGTAGACCCAGCGCCCAGCGGCCTATCTGTCCAGGCATGGCCACGACACCGGGCCAGCCTTTACGCGTGGCATAGGCGTAAGGGATCAACATCAATGCGGGAACAAAACCGACGCCCTTGGTGATAATGCCCAGGCCCATGGCCGCACAGCTGAAATAAAACCAGCCCCAGGCCGGTCCGAGCAACAAGTGGCGAACCAGCCCATAGAAGCCCAGCGCAATCCATAAGCACAGGAAGCTATCGATTTGTCCGGTGCGCAGGATGCTGTAGGTCTGATAGGTCGCCAGGAACAGCAAGGCGGCGTACCGTCCGATACGTCGGTTCCACAGACGGCTGCCCAGATCGTAGAGGACTGCGGTGGTCGCGCCTGCAGAGAGCAGCCCGGGCAGGTAAAGCGCGATGTTCGGGCTGCCCGTCAACCAGATGAAGAATGCGGTAGCCCACATGAACAGCGGCGGCTTGTCGGCATAAATCTCCCCGGCCCTGTGCGGGACGAACCACGAGCCGTTCTGCAGCATTTCCAGAGCAACGCCCAGAAAACGTTCTTCGTCCACGTTCTGCGGTAGACGCAGGCCCAGGCCGGCACCGACCAGTAAAACGGCCAGTGCGACCAGTAGCCATCCCTCGAGGCGAGGCGAAAGTTGAGTTCGCAACGTCATTGCTCCTCGGGTGTCTTGGCCTGTCGGCTGATCAGCTGCAGGTTGCGCATGTACACCAGCAGACCAAAGGACTGGCCGGCAATGAAGACCGGGTCCTGTCGATAAATGGCGTAGGCCAGCAAGATAGTGCTGCCCAGCATGCTCAGGTACCAGAAGCCCACCGGAATGATGCTGCGCTTCTTGAATTCGCTGTACAGCCATTGCAGGACAAAGCGTCCGGTAAAGACGGCCTGCCCGACAAAGCCGAGGATCAGCCAGAAGGTTTCGTTGTCCGGTTTCATGACCGTAGTTCCTGTGCCTCAACATCCAGGCGGGTGCGGCGGATCAACCACCAGACCCCGACCAGATCCAGAATGCCCACCAGTGCGCGGTCCAGATTGCCGTACTTGGACACGCCGGCCTGGCGATGGCGGTGGTTGACGGGGTGCGTGACCATACGGCCGTTATGCCGCTGAATCAGCGCTGGAATGAACCGGTGCATATGGTCGAAGTACGGCAGGCGCAGAAAAGCTGCTCGCTCAATCAGTTTCAGACCGCAACCGGTGTCTGGGGTAGCGTCCTTGAGAAGGCGACTGCGCAGGCCGTTTGCGAATCGCGATGCCCAGCGTTTACTGGCCGTATCGCGACGATTCACACGGTGCCCTGCCACCAGCTGGATCGCCCCGGGGCCTGCTTCGTGAGCGCGTACCAACGCCAGCATTCCTGGAATGTCCGCAGGGTCGTTCTGACCGTCACCGTCCAGGGTCGCCAGCCAGGTGCCGTTGGCCGCCAGTGCCGCGTGATAGACCGAGGTGCTCTGCCCGAGCGACTGCTCGTGGCGCAGGATCCGCAACACGGTCAGCCCGCTGTCCTTGAGGTGAGTCAGCACTTTCAAGGTGTCGTCTGTGCTGCCGTCATCAACGACCAGGATCTCGTAGCGCTCACCGTCCAGCGCTGTGCAAATCTCTTTTATCAGGCTGGGCAGGTTATCGGCTTCATTTTTGGCCGGTATCACGACGGAGAGAAAGGTGGGCGTGGTCATGGAAGTCCTTGTTATTGAAGTGGCACACAGAGCCGGGCCTGATAATGCTCCCGATACCAGTCGACGAAGGCCCTGACGCCGGTGTCAACCGAGACCTGTGGTTGAAAGTCGATCCATTGGCTCAGCGCACTGACGTCAGCCCAGGTTTTCAATACGTCGCCTGCTTGCAAAGGCAGGTAGCGTCGCTCGGCGCGCAGGCCTAGCGCGGCCTCCAGGCAATCTACGAACTCCAGCAGCTTGACGGGCTGACCGCGGCCGATGTTGAAGAGTTGATGAGGCGGCTCGCTGCCAACGGTGTCGGGCGGCAGCAAGCGCAGACGCAGGATGCTTTCGACAATATCGTCGATGTAAGTGAAGTCCCGGGCCATTTCGCCATGGTTGTAGATATCCACAGGCTGCCCGGCCAACATGGCTTTTGTGAACTTGAACAGCGCCATGTCAGGCCGGCCCCAAGGTCCGTAAACAGTGAAAAAACGCAGCCCTGTGGCGCGCAGGCCGTACAGGTGGGAATAGCTGTAGGCGGTGAGTTCATTGGCGCGCTTGGTGGCGGCATACAGGGACAGCGGCCGGTCGACGGCATCCTCAACCTGAAACGGCATGCGCGTATTGGCACCGTAGACCGAGCTGCTCGACGCGTAGATCAGGTGCGCGGGTCGATACTGCCGACAGGCCTCGAGCACGTTGATAAAGCCGACCAGGTTGGATTGGGCATAAACATTCGGTTGCTCAAGCGAATAACGCACACCGGCCTGGGCTGCCAGGTGGATGACCTGTTCGAATTCATTGCGCGAGAACAGGGCGGACAGACCTTCGGCATCGGTGATGTCCAGCCTGTTGAACGTGAAACCAGGCAAGCGCTGGAGTATGGCCAGTCGCGATTGTTTAAGTTCGACGCTGTAATAGTCGTTGAGGTTGTCGATACCGACGACCTCTATACCGAGCTCGCACAGACGTTTGGCGACATGGAAGCCAATGAATCCGGCAGCACCTGTCACGAGCACCGTCATGGCTGGATCGCCTGGCCACGACCAATGCCATAGTAGGCAAATCCGGCATCACGCAATTGCGACGGGTCGAACAGGTTGCGGCCATCGAAAACCGCTCGATCCCGCAGTTTCTCGCCGAGCTGGTCCAGATCCAGAACCCGGTAGTCCTGCCATTCGGTCACCACTACCAGAGCGTCTGCACCTTCCAGAGCATCTTGCTTGCACTGCACCAGTTGCAGGTCATCACGCTCGCCATAATGATGCCTGATAGCTTCGATCGCCTGCGGGTCGTGGGCCTGAACCCTGGCACCGGCTGCCCAGAGTGCTTCAAGCAGGGCATGGCTGGATGCTTCGCGAATATCGTCGGTATTGGGTTTGAAGGCCAGCCCCCAGACAGCGAAGACCTTGCCCCTGAGTTCGCCGTGATAATGAGTGTGGATATTTTTAAACAGACGGAGCTTCTGGCGGCGATTGACCTGTTCGACAGCATTGAGCAGCGCTGTCTCCACCCCGTTCTCGCTGGCTGTGCCGATCAGCGCCTGCAAGTCCTTGGGAAAGCATGAGCCACCGAAGCCGCAGCCTGGGTAAATGAAGTCGTAGCCAATGCGAGGGTCGGAGCCAATGCCAAGCCGGACCTGTTCTATGTCGGCACCCACCTGTTCGGCCAGGTTGGCCATCTCGTTGATGAACGAAATCTTGGTCGCCAGCAGGCAGTTGGCAGCGTACTTGGCCAGTTCCGCGCTACGGGCATCCATGATCACAAACTTCTCGCGGTTGCGACTAAACGGCTGATACAACTCGCGCATCTGCTCCAGCGCTCGCGGGCTGGCCCCGCCGACGATAATACGATCCGGACGCAGGCAATCACTGACCGCGCAGCCTTCCTTGAAAAACTCTGGGTTGCTGATCACTTCAAAGCCGTCATCGCGTCGTGGACTGGCAGCGATTTCAGCGAGCAGGCGGTCAACTGTCCCCACGGGCGAAGTGGACTTGTTGACAATGATCCGAGCACCGTCAGCGTGTCTGAGCACGGAGCGCAGCACGGCAAACACCTGGCTCAGGTCTGCTTTGCCGTCGGCTTGCGCTGGTGTGCCAACTGCGATGAATACCAACTCTGCAAAGCGGCTGGCGTGCACTTCATCGGTCGTGAAACTTAGTCTTTTGCAGTCCAGGCCGTTGCGGAGAAGTTCGCCAAGACCGGGCTCGAATATAGGACATATGCCTTCGCGCAGCGCATCAATGCGTTTGCTGTCGACATCCATGCAGCATACGGTGTGGCCCACTTCCGCCAGGCAGGCGGCAAGGGTAAGCCCCACATAACCGGTTCCGAACACTGTCACTTTCAAGTGCTGCTCCTTCTGCTCCATGAATTGAGGAGCCTGGTTTGTTTCAGGCGCCCGAACGCGTCTTGAACAACTAGCGCAAGATAAATGTCATAAATGTGTTAAGAAACGATGACATGAGTTTGTCATGTAGTGAAAAAGCCAAGGGCGGTCATACTTCAAGTGATCAGTTGGCAGCCTCTAGCTTCGCTTCATCATGAAAATAAAAAACAACCCTCCCAACAAAGCCGTCGCAATACCGATAGGCAGATCTTCTGGCGCGATAAGCGTGCGGGAAATGACATCCACCCAGATCATCAACAAAGCTCCCAGAAGCGTGGCGACAGGCAGCAGTCGTCGATGCTCCGAGCCCACCAGACGTCTGGCGATGTGCGGCACCATCAGGCCGACGAAACCTATGGAGCCGCACAGCGCGACCAGTACGCCGGTCATCAGTGAGGCGATCAGGAAAACCAGCAGGCGCACATTGCGTACTTGCAGACCAAGGCTTGTGGCGGTCTGATCGCCGCCCATCAGTGCGTTCAGGGAACGACCCAGCCCTTGCAAAAGAACCCAGCCAGACAGAACCGTGATCAGTGGCACAACAAGCAGCTCCCAGCGCGCCAGACCCAGCCCGCCAAGCATCCAGAACAGCACTGAAGAGCTGGCGCGGTGGTCGCCCAGAAACAGCGACAGGTTGGCGATTGCCATCATCACGAAGGACACGGCCACACCGCCGAGCAGCAGGCGTTGGCTGTCCAGGCGGCCTTTGTGGCTGGCCAGCCACAGCACCAGGCACAGGCTGACCAGCGAGCCGACAAATGCAGCCAGTGGCAATGTCAGTGTGCCAAGCACTTCCCCTACATGCATGACCACGATAACTGCGCCGAGTGTCGCGCCCGAGGTCGCTCCCAGCAGGTGAGGGTCGGCCAGCGGGTTGCGCGTCGCGGCTTGCAGGACGCTGCCGATCAGGGCCAGTCCCGCGCCTGCCAGCACGCCCAGTAATACACGGGGCGTGCGTATCAGCCAGACGATGGTTTCCTGTCCCGCGGTCCAGAGGGGTGGGTTTTCGCTCGCGCCGAACAGCTTGAACATCAGGATATCCATCACCCGGTTCAACGGCACAGGGGCCGCGCCGAAGGTGATGCACACCAGGCATGAGAGCAGCAGCACGAGCGTCAGAGTGATCAGCAAACCCGTGTACCGGCGAGGACGCTCGGTCAGCCACTGCGCCAGGGTCATCGCGTCACGTCATGAAATGCCGCTGCAAGCGTCTCGATGGCTGTGACGTTATCGATACCAGGCGTCACCGCCACGTAGGGCAGCACGACATAGCGTCGGTTGCGGATCGCGTCGATGGATTGCAGCGCCGGGTTGCTTTCAAGGAAGTGCTGTTTCTGCGCGGCGCTGACTTCGCCGTAGTCGACGATCACAATAACCTCGGGGTTGCTTTGCACAACCGACTCCCAGTTGACGTGGGTCCAACTGGCCGCGACGTCGCCCATGACATTCTGCCCGCCCGCGGCGCTGATCAGTGCCTGGGGGATTGCCAGCCGCCCAGCGGTCATGGGCCGGTCTTCACCGCTGTCATACAGGAAAACCCTAGGCGGCGATTTGCCTGCCACGCTTGCCTGAACCTTGCTTACGCTGTGGCGCATTTGCGCAACCAGCGTCTCTGCGCGAGCCTGTACGTCGAATATCCGGCCCAGGTTCAGCAAGTCGTTGTAGACATCCGCAAGCGTCGCTTCAGCGCGCGGCATTATCTGCGCGCAGGACTCGGTCAGCTCATAGGCCTGAATACCCAATGGGGCCAGGCTCTGCGGCGTGACGTCGCCTCCCACCCGCATGCCATAGTTCCAGCCGGCAAAATAGAAGTCGGCGTTGGCATTGAGCAGTGTTTCCAGAGACGGGTATTTGCTGGCCAGCTCGGGCAGATTGCCAAGGTCGCGCAGCAGGCCCTGATCAGGTTTGTTCCAGCCGGTGATGCCGCTGTAGCCCACCATGTGTGATTGCAAACCCAGGGCAACCATCATTTTGGTGAGGTTTACATCATTGCTGACTGCACGCTGCGGCGCAGCCGTGAAGGTCACCGAGCGGTCGCAGCTTTGCACGGTGACGGGGTAGGCGCTGGGTTGCGCTTGCACCATCGGGCTGCACAACAAGGTGATCAAAGCCAGGCGGGTGAGCAGGGCGTTCATTTCAGGGTATCCAGGTAATGCGCGGGTAATCACGCAGAGGGTGGCTGTCGACCAGCGCCTTGGCGCCGAATACGTTGAGCAGCATTTCCGGGGTCAGCACTTCCTGGGGCGTGCCTTGCGCAATGAGCCGGCCGTGATGAATGACACACAGGCGATCACAGAATGCCGCCGCCAGGTTCAGGTCATGGATACTGGCCAGCGTCGCCACGCCGAGCTGTTTGACCAGCCCCAGCAGTTCCAGTTGATGGCGCGGGTCGAGGTGATTGGTCGGCTCGTCCAGCACCATCAACCGAGGTTCTTGCACCAGTGCCCGCGCGAGGAGGCAACGCTGTTTCTCGCCGCCGGACAATGTGTCGAACCGATGCTGTTCATAGCCCGCCAGCCCTACGGCGCTCAAAGCACTCTGCACAATCGCGCGGTCGTGGGCGCTGTCCGCAGCGAAGAAGCCCTGATGAGGCGCGCGGCCCATGCTCGTCACGTCCAGCAGTGTCAGGCCGAATGCATCGGGAAATTCCTGGGCAACCACTGCTACGTGCCTGGCGCACCAGCGTGGGCTGCGGGACCAGATATCGTGAGCGCTGATCGCGACCTTGCCGCTGTGCGGACGGCTGTAGCGGAATGCACAACGCAGCAGGCTGGTCTTGCCGCTGCCATTGGGACCGATCAGGCCGACAAACTCGCCGGCAGCGATTTGCAGGTCGATATCTTTCAGGGCGAAGTGTTCGTGCGCGCAGACCGACGCCTGTTCCGGTGCCCACGCGAGACGCTCTAGCGCGAGCATCAGAAACTCAGGTCCGCAGTCACGTACAGCGAGCGGGGTTCACCCAGAATCCATTGCTGGCCCTCGTTGTACTGACTCGCTGCGTATTGCCGATCAAACAGATTGCGCGCCTGCAAGCCGAGCGTGGTATTGCGCAGTGCTTTCCATGACAGGCTGGCGTCGGCCACGGTGTAGGCGGGCAGTTCGCGGGTGTTGGCGATATCGGCGTATCGGCTGTCGACGTAGCGCAGCCCGGCGCCAATCTGCACAGCACTGCCGAGCTGTTTGTCGAGCCACAGGTTGGCCGTGCGCTTTGGCACATCGACGGGCGTATTGCCGTCACGCGAGACGGCCACGCCCGCTACGCTCTGATCAAATTGGTCATAGCGTGCACGAACGAAGGCCGCGTTGGCGGTCAGGGCCCAGTCCTGTGGCAGTTGCAGCTTCATGCTGGCCTCAAGCCCGTCGGAAGACTGCTGGCCTACCTGTTGGGTGAGGTCAGGATTGCCGGCATCGGTGGTGAGCAGCTTTTTCTTGACGATATGGTAAGCCGCCAGCGTCCACTCCAGGCGCTGGTCCCACAGTGACTGTTTGAAACCTACCTCCGATTGCCTGGCGGTGGCCAGGTCGAATTGTTGCTGTGTGGGGTTGAGAGAGACAAGGCTGCCAACGCCATCGGTGCTGGTCGAGTATTGAGCGTAGGCAGAACTGTCCGGCGTCAGCGCGTAAACCAGTCCGATTTTCCAGTTGTTGCCGATCAGGTCCTTTTCTGTGCGGCTGTCGTCACGCAGGGCGTTGCGTTCGATATCCACGTAGTCACGCCGCACGCCTGTGATTATCGAGAGTTGCTCGCTCAGTTGCGTGCGGTTTTCCCCGAAGACCGACAGTTGTCGGGTCGTGCTTTTGAACAGCTCCGAATAGGGCGACGCACTCTGAAAATTGCCCGGTGCGGGATGTTCGATATCAATGGGGTCTCCCGCCGGATTCACATCGTTGTAGGGGGAATTGTTGGTCAACTTGAAACGGATACGGTTGACGTCCATTCCCAGCACACTCTGGCTATCCAGCCCGCCCAGACTGTGTTTGAAGGTGAACGTCTGCCGATCTCCCACCTGCTCCTGATTGTGCTTGATGCTGAAATAGCCGCTGCGCGACAGCTGCTGAGTAGCAGCGTCCCAGTTGTAGTTCTCGGCGTTCTGCCAGCGTCGGTGCGAGGTCAGGTAGTAAAGCTCGTTGGATGAAGTGAGCCGGTCGGAGATCTGCCAGTCGGTGGTCAGCCGCGTCCATTGGTCATCGTAATGTTGCTTGTCGTTCTCGATGTTGTAGTTCTTGTCTCGCAAGCCTTCGTGATAACGGCCGTTGATCATCGGCACGCCGAAGTAGTTCATCGGGCGCTGTTTGCCGCCGTCATGGGCGAGGGTGAACGACAGGTCTTCGCTGGCCTGCCAGCGCAGGGCACCGCTGAAGAACGTGCTTTGCGAGTCGCCGTCATTGATCCAGCCGTTGCTGCGCAGCTGATTGAGGTTCAAGCGATAGCTCAATTGATCGGTTAACGAGCCGCCGCTGTCCAGCGCAGTTTGCTGGCTATCGTACGAACCGTAGCCAAGGCGCAGGTGGTTTTCGATATCGCCTTCAAAAGGCTTCTTGGGGATGACATTGATCACTGCCCCGGTAGCACCTTCGCCATAGAGCACGGAGGCCGGGCCGCGCAGTACTTCAATGCGGTCGATTGCCCAGGTATCGACCGGCATGGTGACGGTGCCCATGGCGCTGTACATGCGGCTGCCGTCATACAATTGCATCACCGAGCCCTGACCTGTGAAACCACGCGCGGACAACGCCGTGCCTCCGTCGCCGGGCGTACCGATCGCCGTGATGCCGGGGCTGCGGGCCACGGCCTGCTGCACATTGGCGTCACCGCGACTGCGAACCTCGTCGCCATCGAGCGAGCTGGTGCTGGCCGGGGTCTGCAAGGCCGTCAATGGCAGGCGAGAACCTGCATGCGTAACTGAATCGAGATGCTCTGCATCTTGCGACAGGGCCGTAGCGTTAATCGTGGACGGAGCAAGCTCGACCTGTTCGGAAGCGTTTGCGTAGCTCGCGCTGCTGGCCAGCAGGCAGAGCGTTGCGACTGCACGGCGGGAATGGAAACGAGGGCTGATCATGGATTGAAGGGTCGCTTTGGAGGACTGCGTTTGATAATTTGTTAGTGTTATAACATAACATTTTGGCGGCGATATACACGTCTGTTTTTCTCCAAGGATGTGAGAAGACCTACGCTTATCACTGGTTAATCAAGAAAAAACGAGCACAGTCGCTCGAAGTCAGGATTTTCTTTGCTGAGTAAGAAAAACCTGGACGCGTAGACTGACAAAGGATTTTCCCATGCATCTGGCTGGATATGCCCGGCATCAGGAATCGCTAAAGCTCGCGGGCTTCCCTCTGCATCGACCGGCAAGGGTTCAGCATGTCACGAGGATTGAGCAAACCGGCGAAACCCTGGCCGTGCCTCCAGGCGTTGCGCCCGATCCGGAGGATCTGCCGGGTCATTTACTGTCTCCAAAAACCGCCGCGAGCATTACGTATATTCAGTGCAGGAAGAGGTGTTTGATTACATCGAAAAAATCACGAACGCCATGCTCGCTGAGCAGCATGCGGCAAAGAAATATGCTGGGGTCACTGATCAATAACGACTCAATAAATCGCCCAGCATCCTGGCGTCAGCAATTCGACGAGATTTTCATCGGGGTCGCGGAAGTAAATACTTGATCCGCCCTGAGGCCATTCAGTCCGGCCTTCGATGGCGACTCCGGCCTGAGCAAGGCGATCAGCCCAGGGTTGCATCTGGTCGGCGTTGATAGCGAAGCACACATGAATTCGCCCTTGCGCATCATGAGGCGGTATTTCTCCGCCGCTCAGATACTGCGTCTGCAGTGAAGCTCCGCATTTGAACAGCAGCAAGGTACTCACACCGCCCACATTGAATGCCACTAATGTGGGGCTTTCAAACATGACCTCCAGTTCAAGGGTGTCGGAATAAAAGTCCTTGGCCTTGGCGAGATTCTCTACATAGAGCGCCGTTTCGATAATCTTGTTGAGTCGTAGCATGTGGTGTCATCCCTTCCGTTTTGCGACAAGTCTTCCTTGATCAGCGACGTTTCGTTGATCAAAGGCTTGTGGCAAGTTTCACGGGAGACCGACACGCTGACCAATGCTCTGTTCTTATGTGCGTTATAAGACTGAACTATTGAAGAAAAACGAAATGGCCTGCGGGGACATTTCTATGCCCGCCTTGTTACCACCAACTCCACCGCTGCAATACGGTCCACGTCTTCGTAACCCTCTTCAAGCAGCTCTTCGCCAAACACATCCGGGTCCAGTTCGCGGTAGGTCCATGCCAGGGCCGCATGATCGATATCGTCGCGCACGGCCTCGAAGAACGGGTCGTGCTCGCCCACCATGGCCACACCGGTATAGAGCACCAACGAGCCGCCCGGGGTAAGGCGATCCAGCGATTCGCGCAGGATGCGCACTGACAGGTCCGCGCCCAATGCGTCACCGCCGTGGCGGTAGGCGCGGCGCTTGGCGTCTTTCATGTACGGCGGGTTGGCAACGATGAGGTCGAAGTTGCCTGTCAGGCCCGAGAGGATATCGCTGTGGCAGCATTGCATGTTTTCCAGCCCGGCCACCCTGGCGTTGGTCTGAGCGAAATGCAGGGCCTTGGGGTTGATGTCGACGGCGCAGACCTGCGCCTGCGGGCGCGCAACTGCGATCAGCAGGGCACCAGCGCCGGTGCCACAGCCGATGTCGACGGCGCGGTTGATGGAGTGCGAAGTGCTTTGCAGATGGCGATTGATGGAGTGCGCAAAGCGATAGGTATCCGGACCGAAAAACACCGAGTCTTCATCGCCGGTAGGAAATGCGGAATGCACCAGTAACAAGTCATCCAAGCTTGAAAATCTCACCCGGCTCTTCAAGCCGTCTTCGCTGCGTTGAAGAATACCGGCTTCCAACAGCCCCTGAGCCTCTGCAACCGGAAGCATGGACTCCGGTATCGTACGGCTCCAGCCGAACACATCCCGCAGCGATACCGCAGTGCGGTTTTCCGGGCGTTGATTGACGTGTTGATGAGTCAACGGCGTGGGCGTGATGAAACGATAGCCACTGGTTTTGAGGCGCTGGGCGAGCGCAATCAGCGCTGCGCTGTCGGGCAATGAATGACTCATGGGCGGGCTCCTGTCACTCGCTCGGCCATGCTGCTGACAAACAGGCGAGTGGCATGTAGCCCTGCGGCCGACGCGTGCCTTGCCGGGGACATGCTCTCGATCAACGTGGACATCTTCTCGGACGCCGCTGCCGACTCGAGTTTCATGTGCAGCTCGCGCACATCCGGGTCAGCATCCGCCGACGCAGGCCCCGCAAGAACCGGCGACGGCTGAGCGCCGCCTTGCAGATTGCGGAAACGGGAACGAAATGCTTCCGGCAGACGCTTGCCGACAGGCGGCTGAGCGCTCCCATCCGACAGCCAGTCGCCAGCGATCCAGTCGTGCACCAATTGCTTCTCGTAGCCATTGAACACGCCGAACATCGGTGCACCGACCCCTTCGAACAGTTTCCAGAAGCGGCTATTAAGAGGGTCTTCGTGACGCTTGATCCAGCCCCTGTTTTGCAGCACGGCAAGAAATTCCGGGATCTGGTCAGGCTCGGCAAGCCACTCGTTGACCGTCTTGCCGTCCAGACGGCAATAGTCGGAATGCATGTGCTGACCAAAGGTCCGCTTGCGCTCCAGCATGGCGATCACTTCCTGCTCCAGATCGAACGACTGGATGACCTGGGTAGAGCCCATGCCCAACTCGTTCAGCCTGTAGCCATTGGAAACACGGCGATAAAATTCGTCGCGTTCCTGGCCCACAGGCAACAGCTCAAGAACGCTCTGCGCAGCCTTGCGTGCGTGGCCGGTGCTGGCGTTATCGATCGTCACATGCAGCGTGAAGTAATAAGGGTCGATGCCCAGTTCATTCAGTTCGAACGATGTGATGAGCAAATGCAGCGGCAGCTGTTCATAGCCCAGGTTGTAACCAATCACCTCGGGAAGGTACTGCTCGCTCAGTTGCCCCAGTGACAGCTGAATGGCGCCTTGCAGGTAGGCATCATCTGCCAGTGGGGCGCTGGTGTCGCAGTCCAGGTCGGCCAGCAACTTGCGATAAAGGGAGACATGATTCTGCGCCTGTTCGCCGTCGCCCAGTTCTTCCAGGTAAGTACGAATCAGACCGTGAAAACGGTAGTCTGCCCAATGCGGCAGCAAGCCATACAGCCATGCACCGTCAACCAGCTTGGTCGGCGCGACCTGCTGAATGAAATACATCGCGTGAGCCTTGGTCTTGAAAAATCGCCTGGGCTGCCCGGCGCGACGTTGTTCAAGATAGAGCGCATAGTGATCGGCTACGACCCCTACGTTCTGCTCCATCCAGTGTTCCAGCGTTTCAGGCTGAGCCGGAAGGTCGCAGTTTTCCCGCTCGGCCAAGGCCAGGCAGTGATTCAGAAACATGACCGCATCGTGTTGATATTCTGGAGCACGTTCACTCATCCATGATTGATAGACGGTTTTTGAACAGGCTTCTTCAACGACGGTTTTGACGACGGCATTGCCAGTCATCACTTGAAGAGACGTCATGAAAATCGTACCTCGGCAGTTGAAAATCACGATTGACGCGGTCACGCGAGACTTTCTGTTTTCTATGCAGCGTAGATAAGTGAGTATCGTGATACGGGGAAATTCAGCGTATTTTGCCGAGGGCCGATAGGTGGCAGATGTGGTTATTCCATGAGCACGAATGCCTCGCGGAAAAAATGTATTCTCGTTCTGTGTGCACATCAGGAACAGGCGATCATGGACAACTCACATGGCGTACAGAACCTTGTCTGGCAAACCAGCCAAGTGTCCTCGACAGACCGTGAGCAGCATTTGAAGCAAACGCCGAAAACAGTCTGGCTGACCGGATTCAGCGGCTCCGGAAAGTCCACCATAGCGTTTGCACTGGAGCGAGCGTTGATGGACCGTGGCAGGCTTGCGTATACCCTGGATGGCGACAACATACGTCAGGGTTTGTGCCGGGATCTGGGGTTTGCTGCGGCAGATCGTTCGGAGAACATCAGGCGCATCGCTGAAGTCGCCCGATTGATGAATGACGCAGGCCTGATCGTTGTCTCGTCGTTCATTTCGCCCTATGAGACCGACCGGGAAACCGCTCGCTCGATCATTGGCCACGAGCGCTTCATCGAAGTGTTTGTCAGCACACCGCTTGAAACCTGCATTCAGCGTGACCCCAAAGGGCTCTATCGCCGGGCGTTGGCAGGCGAGTTGAAAGACTTTACCGGCATCAGCGCCCCCTACGAACCGCCTGCTGGCGCCGCCCTGTGTCTTGATACCAGTCGATTAGCAATTGACGACTGTCTTAAGCAAGTTTTACGGCTGCTCAGCCTGAATACATAAGCTGGCTGCCTCACCTGCAGGGTTCAGTATCATCGATACATCGGCGTTTTACTGCAAGCGGTCGGAAAGGCTGAACACAGGTTTTGGGCGTGGGTCAAAACGTTTATATCGTCGATAACGATGATGTATTCAGCCCACACAAGGATGATCGAAAATGAACAATTATTTTCGCATGAGCGCCATTGCCATCGTGCTTTCGCTAGGCTCTCAAGTGGTTACTGCTGCGCAGGACGCTGACGACTTTGTAAAAGATGCTTCTGCAGCAGGGATCGCAGAAGTTCTGGTCGGCAAGCTTGTACAGGATGAGCAGGGTGTGTCTGCCGACGTGAAGAAGTTTGCTCAGCAAATGGTCACAGACCACACGGCTGCTAACGATAAGCTGGCAGCGATTGCCAAAAGCAAGAACCTTGAACTGTCCGAAGACCCCATACTCAGGGATAAAGCCGAGGCCGCCATTCTGGAAATGCACAAGAAGTCGTTTGATCAAGCGTATGCCAATAATCAGGTCATTGCGCATGAGCAGGCGACCAAACTGTACAAGGAAGAGGCCGAGAACGGTGATGACCCCGAGCTCAAGGCGTTTGCCAAAGCTACGTTGCCAACACTTGAGCAGCATCTTGAACATGCGAAAAAACTTGCAGCTGCGCATGGCGACGACGCTGCCAAAAAGTGATGTAACTGTAAAAGCGTGATGGGATATTGCGCATGATGACATCTTCCTGGCGAGAGGTAATGTCATGCGGCTATTGAGACGTCACTGAATGATATGACTTTCGGCGCTGCAAACATCTGAGCGTTCGTGAATGACCAAATCTTCTATGGTCATACGAGTCATGGTTATATCCTTTTCAGTAACCGAGTGACTTATCCACAGGCAAGGCTGGTGTCCAGCCTGCCCGGGGACTCGCCTTATAGAACGTGTGCCATTGATGACCGAATGTGATCAGCGTTCTGGCAGGTTGTTATCAAGCAAGGTTCCAACCCCAAAGACCTTCATAGCCATCACCACCTGAAGACCCCGACGTGCCAGCAGCGCCTGAGCCTCGAAAGCACGAAGCCCTTTTACAAACACCGCGTCGGTCAACGCAGTATCCAACTCGCCCTGAGACGGGAAAGGTTTGCGGGAGCGAAGTTTTTTCATGATTCCGTTCTCCTGAACAAGACAGGCTTAAACCCGTTTCAAACATTTTTGCCCTGTACAAAACCAGAACCCAGATCCGCACCGGTAATAGGGTTGGCAGTCGGATCGGACTGGGTCCGCTCCTTCATCATTTCCAGCACTTCTGCATCCTTGGCATCCAGTGTGACGGAAGCAGTGCCATCGCCGCCATCGACAGCCGGTTGTGGCGATTCCACATACTCCCAGACACCGCCCTGGTTCCACGGACCGCGTACATTGGGTTCACCGGACATGTTGAAGTACTTGTTGGTGAATTCCGGCATGCCTGGCAGCTTGCCCTGCGGGAAGTTGGGCTGGATGGCGTGCAGGGCTTTTTCGAAAGACAACTGATGAGCGATTTCACGTGTCATCAGAAAGCCCAGTGCCTCTTTCACGCCCGGGTCATCTGTCACGTTCATCAAACGCTCGTAAACAATCTTCGCTCTGGATTCCGCAGCGATGTTGGAGCGGAAGTCAGCCGTTGGCTCGCCAATGGTATCGATGTAGGCCGCCGTAAAAGGCACACCGGCAGAGTTGGTCAACGGCGCACCGGCCCCGTACAGCAGGCTGGTGATATGGGAGTCGTTGCCATTGCCGTTGATGGAGCGGTAAAGCTCGCCTTCTTCTTCGATGCCTTCAGCCAATTGACCTTTGGCGCCTTTGTTGAGCATGACAATAATCGAGCCGACTATTTCCAGGTGGCTCAACTCTTCGGTGGCGATGTCCATCAGCAGGTCTTTACGGCCTGGATCCTCCTCGCTCAACCCTTGAGTGAAATAACGTCCGGCTGCTGCCAGCTCGCCTTGGGCACCGCCGAACTGTTCCAGCAGAAGATTGGCCAGTCCAGGGTTTGGTCTAGCTACCCGCACGGTATATTGAAGCCGCTTGTTATGAATAAACATGTCGTGTCCTCAGGCGTGATCTTTTGGGAAGCGTCAACCCACCTGGATGGGTTTTATTCAACGCAGTCACTGGATATGAGAAAGCGGGGATGTAGACGTTGCGTATAACTTTAGTGAACGGGATGAACGGCCTGAAAATCCGGGTTCAATAGAATTTTCTTATTCGCTGAATGTTTGAAAAACAACACACTATTAGTTCAGAGGCCCCGCAGGCAATGCTCAGAGCGTAAGCCGTCTGTGTTGGCGAAAAATTCAAAAAAGACGGGTTATAAACAAAGTCTATTAGTTGTCATAGCCTTGCGGCCATCCCTATCGGCATGAGTGAGGGTGGCTATATGATATCGCTTACATGATGGCATTAATATTTTGAATTTTTCGAAAACCCTGCGATCTGTTTTGCGAGTCGACAAAGCAGGAGCAACACAATGGCTGATGAAAAACACTACCGTATCGATTACCTGCTGCATGGCAGTTACAAGACGTTCTATATAAGAGCGGTTGTCATGGACAATAAAGAAGCCTGGCACTGGGCGTCGGTGGATGCAGGATTCGGTGCGATCCCCAAGTACCGTTCCGACCCGGTACCAAAGCTGAGCAAGCCTCAAGCTGAAAAGCTCGGGTTGTCGAACGTGGAGTGGACGAGGGCTTGAAAGGCCCTCGTTCAAAACGCTATGACGCTCACCGTTGTGCGTCACGATGCCGCACAACGGTGTACGCGCTGAAAGATCTGTGGTCGACAGATCTGCCAGATGGACACCCATTTCCCTCCGTACTGAACTGAATCCACCTCATTTGGATCAGCGTTCACCGCAAGCTTCACTCCCCAAGCTCCGCCCCCGCGTCTTCCCGTAAACCCCCGCGACCTCAGGTTCTACGTAGCCCTGCCGATAGACCGGTATCAGATGATGGCCCTCATTGAACTTCCAGATGGGGCACAGCTCTGAGGTGATGTCACTATGCCTCTATCTGAATGGATGATTCCCTTCAAAGCGGCACCACTGACCTTGCACCTGCCGTGATACAAAGAAATAAAGGAGCTTTTTCAGCCGGATCGGGCGCCTAAATTAAAATAGAGACCACTATGAACATCCTTTCGCCTGGTATTTACCTTACCAATCGCCTGCGGTTCCCTGCCAAGTTTGCCGTTTTAGCCATCATCATCGTCATCCCGCTGATCGTTCTTGGTCTTCGGGTTTTCAACAGTCTGAATGCGAGCATAGACACCGTTGCCCAGGAACGTATCGGTCGTGAATACCTGCATGTCATGACACCCGTTCTGCGACTCTCCATGCTGCAGCGTGCAGCAACCAACCGTTTGCTCGCCGGTGATGCCTCCGCTGCCCAGGATCTGGCCAGCAACCGCACCCAGCTTGAAACAGCGCTTGGTAACCTCGCCGACATGGATGCCCGTCAAGGACGTCTGCTGGAGACCGAGAGTCGCGTGCAGCGTCTTCGCGAAGGTGCGCGCTCCCTGATGGAAAGTCTCAAGCCTGGTCTTTCGCAAGACGAGGTGTTTGCACAGTGGAATGAGCAGCTGGCCCAGACACTCAACTTTATCTATTACGTCTCGGCTACCTCGGGCATGGTACTGGACGAAGATTATGCCTCGCTGTTTCTGATCGACCTGAGCACCATTCGCATGCCCAGAGAAATCAACGTGGCCGGTCAGATCCGGGGTATCACCGCCGGTTTGAGTACTGGTCAGGGGCTAAGCGTACCGATGCGCGGCTCGCTTGAGAGCCTGTTGAAGATCGAGCTGCAATTTCGCGCGGAGCTGGAGCAAAGCATTCGACTGCTCAAGCGTCGTGCGCCAGAGCTTGCTGCCCGCATTGGCGACCCTATCGCTTCGGCCACCTCGACGATGGACGGCTTTCGCAATGACCTGCAAGCGTACGTCAAAGGTACGGAATTCTCGGTGCCGCAGGGGCAGGCGCTGAGCGCGCGCGGTAACGCTGTGGTCGCCGGGCTTTATAAGGCCCAGGACGAAATTCAGAGTGCGCTTCAAGGTGAACTGGATACGCGTTACAGCGCGCTGCTGCTGCAACGCGAAGTCGTGATTGCCATGTGCGTAATCATGGGCTTGCTGCTGCTCTATGCGTTCTTCAGCATCTACCGCGCCCTGCGCCTGACCATCGACGGCCTGCTGGGCGTCACCCGTCGTCTGGCCGACGGTGATCTGAGCGCCCGTGTACAGGTGAGCAGCAAGGACGAAGTGGCTGACATCGCCAACGGTCTGAACCTGATGGCCGAAGCATTCGCTAGCTCCATTTCGCACATGGACCGCACGTCATACGAACTGTCTGACGTAGCTGCCCGACTGGGCACCTCCATCGGTCTGGCCAAGCAGTCGATGAACGCGCAACAGGCTGAAACCGAGCAAGTGGCGACGGCCATCAACGAGATGACCACAAGCGTGGCCGATGTAGCGCAGAACACCGAAGGTGCTGCGCTGGCTGCTGATGAAGCCAACACTGCCTCGCGTAACGGGCTGCGCATCATGCATCAGGCCCACTCGACCATTCAGGCTCTGGCTGAAGAAGTGGAAGTCAGCGCCCAGAAAGTCCAGGCGCTGGCCCTGCACAGTCAGTCGATTGGTGGCGTTATTCAGGTCATCAGTACGATTGCCGATCAGACCAACTTGCTGGCCCTGAATGCTGCCATCGAAGCGGCTCGGGCTGGCGAGCAGGGCCGCGGGTTTGCTGTGGTGGCTGATGAAGTCCGCACGCTGGCTTCGCGCACTCAGGCGTCGACCGAAGAAATCCGCAACATCATCCAGCAACTGCAAAGTGCCACCGATGCTGCCGTGCAGCAGATGCAAGCCGGCCAGCAAAAGGCCCAAGCGTGCATCAGTGCCGCCAGCGATGCTTCTGGCAGCCTGTCGAGCATCAGCCAGGGCGTCGAGCGTATCGTCGAGATGAACACTCAGATCGCCAGCGCCGCGGTGCAGCAGCATGCGGTTTCCGAAGACATCAACCGTAATGTCATGGAGATTCGCAACAGCTCCGGCACCTTGATGCTGGGTATCGACAACAATGCCGTCACTGCCGAAGAACTGGCGCGAGTTGCTAGCGACATGCGCAATGTCGTGGCGCGTTTCAAGCTGGTTGCCTGACCGGATCGGGGGCTTGCAGCCCCCCCGATTCTCCTCTCGAATCGGCGTTCGAACGCTGATTGCCTTTTTTCGATCAAGTTTTGCTCTTCTGCGGCCGATAGCTCTGGCGCGCGGGTTTGCTGTCCATAAAAACAAATCTTCAGCTCTTTCGTCGCGCACAAAAAGCATTTTCAGGAGATTTTATGAACAGCAGTTTTGCGAATATCAGCGTCAACATGAAGTTGGCATTGGGCTTTGGGACGGTTCTTTTTTTCACTGCCATTCTCGCTCTGGTCGGCTGGACCAGCCTCGATAAACTCATCAATCGCACCGACAGAATCGGCGATATCACTGAGTTGAGTGACAACCTGACCAATCTGCGCGTCGCGCGCCTGCAATATATGCTGACTGACGGCGATGAAACCGCCGCGCAAAACATGCAGAGCAAACTGGATGTCTTCAAGGCGCAGCAGCAGTCACTGCTCATCACCTTCGACAATCCGATCAACCTCAAGCCTTTACGTGAACTGGCCGACGTCACTCGCGACTACGAGGCATCGTTGAACAGCATGCGCGCTGCGTTTCAGGCCGGCGCCAAAGTGCGTAATGACATGACCGCCAACGCCATGGTTGCCATGCGCGCTGTCGACTCGTTGAACGATGCCGTCATGCAGATCGATCCTGCGGACCCGGCGCGTTTCGATCAGGTCCAACTGGCGACTGCCGCCAGGCAAGACCTGATTCTGGTTCGCTATGAAGTACGTGGTTATACCGGCAACCCCAATGACAAGACCGAGAAAGCAGCTTTTCAGCAACTGGATACGGCGATCAGTCATCTGGACAGGCTCAAAACCGCTTTTGGCGCTGCCAACCGCGAACAGATTGCCCAGTTTGAAAGCGCTCTTCGCAGCTATCGCAGCTCGGTCGACGCTTTCAAGGCCACCACTCAGACTGCTGCGAGCGTGCGCAAGGACCTGACTTCCCAAGGGGCTGCCATCGTCAAACTGGGCGAAGAGCTGTATGGCATTCAGATGCAGATGGGCAAGGATGACACCGCTCAGGCGCGTAACCTGCAGATCGGTTGCGTGCTGTTGGTCATGTTGCTGGGCATTCTTGCGGCCATCGTCATTACCCGTCAGATCACCCGGCCGCTGCGCGAAACGCTGGCGATTGTCGAGCGCATCGCTGCTGGCGACCTGACTCATACCGAAGCCGTCACCCGACGTGACGAACTGGGCGTATTGCAGCAGGGCATCCAGCGCATGGGCACAACCCTGCGCGAGCTGATTTCCGGTATTCGCGACGGCGTCACGCAGATTGCCAGCGCTGCCGAAGAGCTGTCGGCGGTTACCGAGCAGACCAGCGCCGGGGTCAACAGCCAGAAGGTCGAGACCGATCAGGTGGCGACCGCCATGCATGAAATGTCGGCCACTGTGCACGAAGTGGCACGCAATGCCGAGCAGGCGTCCGTTGCTGCCTCCGATGCCGACAAGCAGGCTCGTGACGGTGACAAGGTCGTCGGCGAAGCCATCCAGCAGATCGAGCGACTGGCCGCCGAGGTGGTGCGCTCATCCGATGCAATGAATGTGCTGGAGCAGGAAAGCGACAAGATCGGCAAGGTTATGGATGTAATCAAGGCGGTTGCCGAGCAGACCAACCTGCTGGCACTCAACGCAGCCATCGAAGCCGCGCGTGCCGGGGAAGCCGGTCGCGGTTTTGCCGTTGTGGCCGACGAAGTTCGCGGTTTGGCGCAACGGACCCAGCAGTCCACCGAGGAGATCGAGGGCCTGGTGGCTGCATTGCAGAATGGCACGCGTCAGGTGTCGGGCATCATGCTTGGCAGCCGCACACTGACTGACAGCAGTGTCGAGTTGACGCGCAGGGCCGGTACGTCACTGGAAAGCATCACCCGGACCGTGTCGAACATCCAGGCGATGAACCAGCAGATCGCAGCCGCCGCCGAGCAACAAAGCTCGGTGGCCGACGAGATCAGCCGCAGCATCGTCAACGTTCGCGACGTGTCCGAGCAGACCGCTGAAGCCAGCGAAGAAACCGCAGCCTCCAGCGTCGAACTGGCGCGTCTGGGAGGCCAGTTGCAAACGATGGTCAGCCACTTCCGCGTCTGAGCCAGCGGACTTTTATGCCCTTGCGGTGCGGGGCGCGTGAGGTGTTCTTTCGGACACCTGTCGTTTCCTGCGCTCCAGCGAAGAAGTGATAAAGAGGACGCGGAGCGTCCAGAACGGCATGCGACGCAGAGCGTCGCACGATAGTTGATAGCTCTTACAGACGCCTATCGTTCCTCACGCTCCAGCGTAGGAATGCCGTGGGTGACGCTCCGCGTCACAGATCTGCGCTGCGCCGCTGAATCGAGACCGGACGCAGTGCGTCGCACGATAGTTGATAGCGTTCTCACAGACACCTATCGTTCCTCACGCTCCAGCGTGGGAATGCCGTGGGTGACGCTCTGCGTCACAAATCTGCGCCGCGCCGACTGTTCACGATCGGGCGCAGAACATTCAGAACGGCATACCCGTTAGTCCTGCAAATATACGTTGGTATATATAATTCATACTCACAGATAAACATGACCTACTTTTGCAGGTTTTAACAGTTGTTCAAAACTCGATAAGCTTTACTCACTGTCCGGCAACTATTAACTCACGGCCTTTTTCTGTTATCGCCGACCGCCTGTTTGTTTATCACGCTGGCGGGTACGCGCCTGCACAGCCGATTCGAGGTGAACAATGCATTCGATATTTGAATTCGGTAAAAGCCTGCGCACGCCCCGTTTTGTAAAACCCGGTGCGCGCACTCCTTATTGGGCCGATGGTATTTGCCTGGTCGTTATTGCCGTGTTTATTGCGCTGGTGCTGTATGGCGTGGGCCAGATGATGCAGCCACTTGCCGCGCTGAACTCAAGCCCGATGAGCCTCGACCCTGCGCGCCTGCCCGAATATGCATTGCGCACCACGCTGCGCATGTTCATCGCGCTGGCGGCTTCGCTGGTTTTCACGTTTGTCGTGGCCACGCTGGCGGCCAAAAGCCGTAAGGCCGAGCAGGTGATTATCCCGGCGCTGGATATTCTTCAGTCGGTTCCGGTATTGGGGTTTCTGACGTTCACAGTGACCTTTTTCATGGGGCTGTTCCCCGGTCGGCAAATGGGTGTCGAATGCGCAGCGATTTTTGCCATTTTCACCAGCCAGGCATGGAATCTCGCATTCAGTTTCTATCAGTCACTGCGTACCGTGCCGAGCGACCTGAATGAAGTCACCCGGCAGTTCGGACTGTCTCCACTGCTGCGTTTTACCCGTCTGGAGCTGCCGTTCGCCGTACCGGGGCTGGTGTGGAACATGATGATGTCGATGTCCGGCGGCTGGTTTTTTGTGGTCGCTTGCGAAGCCATTTCGGTCGGTGACACCACGGTCAATCTGCCCGGCATCGGCTCGTGGCTGGCGCTGGCCATCGAGCAGAAAAACCTTGCTGCGATTGCCTGGGCGGTGGGCGCAATGGCGCTGGTGATCCTGGCCTATGACCAATTGTTGTTCAGGCCGATCGTGGCATGGGCGGACAAGTTTCGCTTCGAGCAAACCGCATCGTCAAAGCGTCCGCGCTCCTGGATGTACAGCCTGCTGGGTCGCTCGCGGGTGGCACCGATGCTGGGCTCGATCCTCGCTGCGCCATGCAAATGCCTGATGCTGATCGACTGGCGCGTGGTATCCCGGCTGTGGAACGTAAAGCTCACGCCTGGCGTTGCCCGGTTGCTCGACTATCTATGGCTGGCCCTGGTGATGGCTGCTTGCCTGACCGGCAGTGTTTACCTGTTCAGGTTCATCGAGACATCGCTGGGCATGAGCGACCTGGTCACCGCGTTGGGATTGGGGCTGGCAACAATGGTGCGGGTGATTGTCCTGATCGTCATCGCCAGCCTGATCTGGGTGCCTGTTGGTGTATGGATCGGCTTGCGTCCGGTCTGGGCTGAACGCTTGCAGCCGATAGCGCAGTTCATGGCGGCTTTTCCAGCCAACGTACTGTTCCCTTTTGCAGTGATTGCGATTGTCGGCCTGCACCTGAACCCGGACATCTGGCTTTCGCCGCTGATGGTGCTCGGCACCCAGTGGTACATCCTGTTCAACGTGATCGCAGGGGCCAGCGCCTTGCCGACTGACCTGCGCGAAGCGGCCACGATATTCAACATGCGCGGCTGGCAGTGGTGGCGGCGTGTGGCCTTGCCGGGGGTGTTCCCCTACTACGTCACCGGGGCGCTGACCGCATCGGGTGGGTCGTGGAACGCCAGTATCGTCGCTGAAGCGGTGTCCTGGGGTGATCAGCATCTGGAAGCGGCAGGGCTGGGTTCTTACATCGCCAACGCGACTCAGGCGGGAGACTTTCCGCGCGTTGCGTTGGGCATTGTTGTCATGTCGATCTTCGTCATCGCGTTCAACCGGTTGCTGTGGCGTCCGCTGTACGGGTTTGCCGAGCGGCGTCTGAGTCTTGTGTGATCTTGATTGAGGAGGGCGCCATCATGATGGCTGTCGAAACGCGTTGCCTGGTAGATGTTCAGAAAGTCCGACATGTGTACGGCAAAGGCAGCAAAGAGCGCCTGGTGCTGGATGACGTGACACTGACGCTCAATGAGAACGAAATAGTCGGCCTGCTGGGTCGCTCCGGCTCGGGCAAGTCCACCCTGCTGCGCTCCATCGCGGGGTTGGTGGTGCCCACCGAAGGCGAAGTGAATTTTCCTCGCCGCGTGCAGGGGCGGTCGATGTCGGTAGGCATGGTTTTTCAGAGCTTTGCCCTGTTCCCGTGGCTGACGGTGCTGGAAAATGTCGAAGTCGGGCTTGAAGCGCAACGTGTGCCACCTGCCGTGCGTCGCAAGCGCGCGTTGGCGGCCATCGACCTGATCGGTCTGGACGGCTTTGAGAGTGCTTACCCCAAAGAGCTTTCAGGCGGCATGCGCCAGCGCGTGGGCATGGCACGTGCGCTGGTCATCGACCCTGATGTACTGCTGATGGACGAGCCGTTTTCCGCGCTCGATGTGCTGACGGCCGAAACCCTGCGCACCGACTTGCTGGATATGTGGAGCGAAGGGCGCATGCCCATCAAGTCGATCCTGATGGTGACGCACAATATTGCCGAAGCCGTGCTGATGTGCGATCGCATTCTGCTGTTCTCCTCCAATCCGGGTCGGGTGATCAGCGAGATCAAGGTCGATCTGCCTCAGCCGCGCAACCGTCAGGACCCAATCTTCCGGGCGCTGGTGGAGGAGATTTACGTGCTGATGACCCAAGACAACGATGCAGGCGAAATACGTCAGGGCGTGTTTCCAGGCACCGGGCTGGGCATGGTTTTGCCGCAGGTGTCCACCAATGCGCTGGCAGGGCTGATCGAAGCCATTCATGCGCCGCCCTACAGCCTCAAAGCGGACCTGCCGGAACTGGCCAGCGCGCTGCACTACAACGCCGATGAGCTGTTCCCGATTGCCGAGGTCCTGCAACTGCTGCGTTTTGCAGAGCTCAAGGGCGGTGATATTCGCTTGTTGCCTGCCGCAAATCGCTATGCGCTGGCGGATGTCGACGAACGCAAGCAACTGTTTGCCCAGCACCTGCTGAGCTTCGTGCCGCTGGTCGCGCACATTCGGCGAGTGCTGGATGATCGCCCCACGCACACGGCACCGGCGCGGCGTTTTCGCGATCAACTGGAAGACTTCATGTCGGAAAGCGATGCCATGCAGACCCTGAATGTCGTTACGCAATGGGGGCGTTACGCCGAGCTGTTCGCTTATGATGAGCTGGCCGATCAGTTCAGTCTGGATAACCCGTCCTGAGGTTTGTACGACATACTCGGCAGGCCTTTTGAAGAGCGAGAGGGTGCAGATGCACGAGCCAGAATCCTGTAGCAGAGCCGCGATGGTCGTCAGGTGGGTCGCCTTGCTGGCGCTGGCGCTGGTCATCGCGATTGCCGATACCCTGACCGATCTGGAGATCGCCGTGGGGGTGTTCCAGATCGCGGTGGTGCTGCTGGCGGTCAGGCTTTTGCCGGTCAGGGGCGTTATTGTCATGGCGGCGGTGTGCATGCTGCTGACGGTGGTCAGTTACGAAATGACCACCTCCAGAGGCAGCGAGGCGTCCGGGCTGATCAACTGCGTCATCAGCCTGGCCGCCATCGCTATGACCACCTGGCTGGCGCTGCGTATGGCGCGGGCCATCCGCACGGTTCATGAAGCGCGCTCGCAGCTGGCGCACATCGCACGGGTCAATCAGTTGGGTGAGCTTGCTGCGTCCATTGCCCATGAGGTGAATCAGCCGCTGTCGGCGATTGTCATCAGCGGTAACGCCTGTCAGCGCTGGCTGGCCACCGAGCCGGTCAATCTGGAAAAGGCCCGTCAGGCAGTCGAGCGCATGATCGGTGATGCCAATCGCGCCGGAGATATCATCGTGCGAGTGCGGGCCCTGGCGAAGCGCTCGTCGACGCACAAAGAGTGGATAAGTGTGGCGGACACGGTGGCCGAGATCGTTGCGCTGGCGCACAGCGAGATAGACGGGCAGGGCGTCACACTGTCGGTTGACGTGCCGGAGGGAATGCCACCGCTGCTGGCTGACCGTGTGCAGATCCAGCAAGTGCTGCTGAACCTGATGCTCAACGGCATGGACGCGATGAGGAAAGTCGAACCGGAGCAGGCGCAACTGGACGTGCGGGCCGAGTGGCGCGGAGGCGGGGAAATCGAGTTCACTGTCAGCGACAGCGGTGTAGGGATTCAGCCGGAAGCAGCCGATCGGCTTTTCGACGCTTTCTACACCACCAAAGAGGAAGGCATGGGAATTGGGCTGGCGATCAGTCGGTCTATCATCGAAGCGCATGGCGGACGAATCTGGGTGACGCCCAACCCGTCAATTGGGGCCACGTTTCATTTCACTCTGCCCACTGGAAAAATGGAAACCTGATGAACACAGCCGCTACTGCACCGCAGGCCGAAGAGCCGGTCATCTTTGTCATCGATGACGACCTCTCGGTGCGTTCTTCGCTGGAAGACCTGCTGGCTTCAGTTGGCTTGCGCAGCATGTTGTTCGGCTCGACCCGCGAGTTTCTGGACACCCCTCGTCCTGATGCGCCGGGCTGTCTGATTCTGGACATTCGCATGCCCGGCATGAGTGGCCTGGATTTTCAGGAGCACATGGCCAGGTCGGGGATTTTTCTGCCGGTCATTTTCATCACCGGGCATGGCGACATTCCCATGTCCGTGCGGGCGATGAAGGCCGGTGCGGTGGAGTTTCTGACCAAACCCTTCCGTGACCAGGACTTGCTGGACGCGCTTCAGCAGGGGCTTGAGCGAGACCGCAGCCGTCGCCGCAACTCAGCCGTCGAAGCCGAACTGCAGCGCCGTCACGCCAGCCTGAATCATGGCGAACAGCAGGTGATGGAACTGGTCGTCAGTGGCTTGCTCAACAAACAGATTGCAGCCCGCCTGAACGTGAGTGAAATCACCGTCAAGGTCCGGCGTGGCTCGGTCATGCGCAAGATGGAAGCCGACTCGCTCGCTGACCTGGTCAAGTTTGCCGAGCGGCTCAAAGAGCTCCGTTGATTAACCCACGCCCGCACACCTGTCGTTCCTTGCGCTTCCGCGTTTGACTGCCTTGCGTGAGGCTCCGCGTCACAACTCTGCGCCGCGCTGCGTGCTCGATTAATTCACCAGTTGTGGCAATACGTAGTTGCGCACCACGTACAACGAACCCTCTGCGCTCAAGTGTCCCGAGTCGATCTGCAGCAATGAGCGGCTGTTTTCCAGGCGTACCCGGCAGGCATCGGCGATGCACAGCTTGTCGATCAGCGACACAAACTGGATGCCTGCCGATACAGCCAGCGCGCGGGTTGCCTGATCCACCCGCATGACGCTTTGATCCAGCGCCGGATCGCGGATATACGACTCGCTCAGCCCCCAATGACGGTTGACGATGACACTGGGCAGCGATGGGCTCCACGACGGCATCGGACCGATCAGCACTATATGTTTCACGCCAAAGCCCTTGAGTCGGGTCGCAATCCGCTTCCAGTCGGTCTTGTTGTGGCCATCCTTCTGCGCGATGACCACGATGTCCGGACGCAGCCTGTCGATGCTCTGCAGGGCAGTCCTGTTGGAGTAGTCGCAGGCCTTGCTGGTCGCTGACGTGCGTCCCTCGTGGTCATTCAGGTCGGGAACGCAACTGGCCGAGGCCACCTGATAGAAGGGGGTCGTGCGTGTCAGCAAGGTACGCAGCCCGAGTGACAACGCCTGGGCGTGAGAGTCGCCCCACAAGAACACTCCGCCCGGCCCCTGTTTGCGCGTGCAGGCCTCGTCGATGCCCGACTGGCCACGCTGGGTCAGGGCGGAAAAGGCGTCACATTTCAGCCAGTAGGGCTCGTACAGGTTGTGCTGTCGATCGACGTATTCCTGGATGAAATGCGCCTTGTCCGAAACACTGATCGGGCGAAGTGGCGATACCACGCCCCGCGTCGCACCCACTAGCGCCCCGGCCGCGAACACCAGAACGACCAGTGCGGCGGGCATGGCAAATTTTCGGCGCTGCCCAGGTTGATGTGTGCTGGCGGGCTGCTCGATCAGTCGCCATGAAATCAGCCCCAGTGTCAGGGCCACGCCGATGCCCAATAGCACCGTGCGGGTCTCGCCCAGCAAACCGGTGTAGTTCATCCACACCACCACCGGCCAGTGCCACAGGTACAACGAGTACGACAGTTTGCCTGTCCATTGAAACAGCGGGTTGCAGGTCAGCAGCGAATCATTGCGGGCCGCCGCGATCACCGCGAAAGTCCCCAGCACCGGCATCAGCACCAGATACCCGGGCCATGTGTCCTGCACGGACAGCAGACAGAAACCGGCGACGATCAGCGCCAGTCCGACCTGTTCCAGAACTCGCTGCTGCAGGGGCCTGAGTTGCAGCGGGAACAGGCAGGCCACGCCACCCGCGAGCAACTCCCAGGCACGGGTCGGCAGCAGGTAAAACGCAGCTTCCGGCCATCGGGACGAGGCAAATACACAAAGCACAAAGCCCGCCAGACTTGCGCCCAGCACCCACCAGCGCAGGTTGTGCAGCGCGACAAAGCGACTGAGGAGCAACAGTGCAATCGGGTACAGCAGGTAAAACTGCCACTCCACCGACAGCGACCAGCTGTGCAACAGCCATTTCTCATGAGCACTGGCGGTGAAATAACCGGCCTCGCGCCAGTAGACAACGTTGGAAACGAATCCCAGGCTGCTGGCCACATGAGTGCCCAACGCGCTGTAGTCCAGCGGCAGCAAGGAGAACCAGCCCAGCAGCAGCAAGGCAAGACACAGCACCGCGAGGGCCGGGACGATGCGTCTGGCCCGCGACGTGTAGAACGTTGCCAGCCTGAATTTGCCGCTCCTCAAGCCGCGCAGGATGATCCCGGTAATCAGATACCCCGAGATCACGAAAAACACGTCCACCCCAGCGAAACCGCCAGGCAGCCAGGCGGGTTGAAAGTGAAAGAGCAGCACCGCAGCCACCGCGATGGCGCGCAGCCCATTGATGTCTTTTCTGAAGTCCATTTGAGAAAGCCATCCGGTGGATGATCGTGAGGGAGAGTGGCGCTGTGCAGCGCAGCGGCCGGGAAGTTATCTGGCGGCCCGTCAGTGGGCAGTGGAGGGCAGCCTGAGCGCATGGCTTGCAGCGGATTGTCTGCTGGCAATCACATGACCAATGGCCACGCCTATAAACAGATTGGCGACAGCGACCTCGAACATGTCGGTGGTCCAGCTGATCAGGCACCAGCAGAAGCTGATCGCCAGCAGCATGTGGCCGATGCGGGTCTGATCATCGATCAGTCGGAACAACAGCGGAATCTGTAGCGCGTACAGCAACAGCCCCAGCACGCCCAGCATCGCCCACAGATACAGCGCCGAGCTGTCCATGCCGAGAAATATGCCAGCACCTTCGACCGGAAATAGCCCCATTGTGCTGCCGACCATGCCGAAGCCCGCGCCGCTGATCATCCAGCCTTCGCGGCTAATGGCATTTATCAGGTTGGGCCAGGTATTGATCATCCGGTCATACAGCGAGGCCAGAGAGCCGCCGCTACTCACCGCATAGGCATCGGGGCTCACAATCAGCCCCAGAGTCGGTAGCAGCAGGCCGATGCCTACCACCACGCTGCAAAGCGTCCGGCAGGTCCAGCTCATTCGCCGCAGCAACAGCAGAATAAGGGTCAGGGCAAATGCCGCGGCTGGCGCTTTGCTGGTGGTCAGCACGATGGCGTAAAGCGCCACGGCACTGAGCAGGATCATCATCAGGCGTGAGCGCACGAAAATGATCAGGTACAGCGTGTAGAAGGCGATCATGATCGACAGTACGTTGGACACTCTGGCGAAACCGGCAATGCGGTCCACCTCGTCCGCGCTCCATGTGGTGTTGGCGCTCAATTCGGTTTCACCGACGCTATAGCTGTAGCCCTTCCAGGGCACCGAGGTGTACTTGTCCAGAGCAATACCCAGCAGTGAGGCCAGCAGGCAAAAGCCGATGGCGCGGTACAACAGTGGGCGGCGGTAGAGCAGGTGCTTGCTGCACACCAGGCCGAACACCAGCGGGCTCAGGGCGAACAGACTGAACGCCAGGTTGTGGACGCTGGCGCGATGCAGCATGGCCAGCAGCCCGGAAATCAGCCACACCACCATGAACGCCCAGAACAACCGTCCCGCTTTGAAGGTGCACAGCTCAAGCACAAACAACAGGATGCAGGCAGCTTTGGGCATGTAGAGCAGGGGGCTGATGCCTGCCTGATCGAAGTAGAAGCGCAAGGCTCCGGAGAAGGTCTCGACCAGAATCAGGCTGATGGCGACCCACACCACCACCGTGGATTTATCAAAGGACATCACCGACGACCTGGTGTCGGCGCTGTTCGCAGTAGTCAACGCCATGCTGGCTGCCTTCTGGATATGCGTCTGTGGAATTGCGCGGACAAAGCTACCGCCCGACGATCACGGGCATGTGTCGACACAGGAAGGCTCTGGGAGATGAAAGGTCTGGAGCGAACGCTCGCAACGGCGTGACAACACGTATATCAGTCGCAGTTCGGGCAACTGTCAATTAATTAGTCAGGATTAAGGGCTATGCGCTGCACTTAGTACCCGGGACAGGACGCGGAGCGTCCAGAACGGCGTGCCCACGCTGGAGCATGGGCACGATAGTGTTTTGGCGGGCACTTAGTTGAGCTCATCGTTCCTCACGCTCCAGCGTGGGAAAGCAGTGCGTGACGCTCTGCGTCACCTATCTGCGGACTACGGGTACTTGCGTCTGTCCGGTGCTGGCGGGAAGTACTGGTACATCCACGTTTCGCTCAGCGTACGGTCGCCAGTGCGGATGAACATGCGCATTTCAACCGGCTCGACCGAGTCGCTGTCCGGTACCCAGTCGAAGGTAACGCGGTAGCCCTTGATGTCCGGCAGCACGAGGATGTTGAAGTCCTGCACCTTGCCATGTGTGACCGTGACAATAGGCTCGATCCCGGTGCCTTCCGGCAAGCGATCCAGACCGCCGCCGTTGAAGTCCACGGCAAAACGGCGCGCCCAGGTTTTCGGGTAATGCTCGCCCGGTGCCCAGCCTTCGAGGAAGCCGCCCATGCCTGAACGAGTGGCGTGGACCTGCGCCAGCGGCGTGCTTACAGGTGGCAACGGGCTCCAGAACAGCTTGTAGCCGTAGTTCATCGAATCCCCGGCCTTGACCGGCGTCTTCGGTGTCCAGAACACCACGATGTTGTCCATCGTTTCACCCGTGGTCGGCAGCTCCAGCAGGCTGACCTCGCCTTCGCCCCACGCGGTGATCGGCTCGACCCACAGGCTCGGACGGCGGCTGTACCAGACTACGGTGTCCTGATAGCTGGAAAACTCGTGATCGCTCTGCACCAGCCCGAAACCTTTCGGGTCGGTGTCGGCGAACGCGCTGAACTGCGGTTTGGCCGGGTTGTTCAGCGGACGGCAGATCCACTCACCGTTTCCGCGCCACATGGACAGGCGATCCGAATCGTGAATTTGCGGGTGGATGGTGTCGCACATGCGGCGCTCGTGAGTGCCGCAACTGAACATGCTGGTCATCGGCGAAATGCCCAGTTGCTGGATATCGGTACGGGCATTGATGTGCGCGTCGATTTCCATGACCACCTGGCCAGCCTGACAGTCGATGTCGAAGCGGTAGGCGCCGGTTGCACTGGGCGAGTCGAGCAGTGCGTAAACCACAAAGCGTGTGGCGTTCTTGTCTGGCGTTTCAAACCAGAACTTGGTGAAGTCGGGGAATTCTTCCTGGCGCTTGGCGTAACTGTCGATGGCCAGGCCGCGGGCCGACAAACCGTATTGCTTGTTGCTGTCCACGGCCCGGAAATAGCTGGCACCGAGGAACGAAACAACGTCGTTGATGGCGATTTCGGGTGCCTTGAACAACTTGAAGCCGGCAAAGCCCAGATCGCCCTTGACCAGATTCTTGTCGATGCCGCTGCTTTCGTAATTGAACAGGTCATGGCGGAAATGCACTTCACGCGCCTGCTTGTTCTGCGGGTCGACGCTGTACATGCGCACCGGCGTCTTGAAACCCATGCCGACGTGGAAGAAATGCACGTCGAGCTGACCGTGGACGTCTTTCCACAGTGAGTGGTTCGGGTCGTAGCGAATGGCATTGAATTGCAGCGGCGTCATATTTGCCAGGACGGGTGGCAGCACTTGCTTGTTGCTCACATAGCCTTTGCCTGCGAGCTTCTTGGCATGGGCTTGCAGCTCTGCAAAATCGAAGTGTTCGATCTCGCCATCGGCTGCGGCGGCCAGTGCTCGCGCAGCATAAAGCCCTGAGGCCGACACGCTGCCGTAAGCGGCCAACGCCATGGACGCTTTCAGGAGATTTCTGCGATTCATAAGGGTGAAGCCTCTGAGTAATTCTGTGCGTCCTGCACAAAAAATGGCGCGCCAACGACTCCTTGCCGAACGCAAACTACCCACAACAGATAACAAAGACGAGATCCCGTTCGGAAATCAGTCAAAAAAAATCACCGATCGTGCTCAATGGAAGCGGCATCCAGATGGCAGGAATGGGCGTTTTTCAGGCCTGTTGTGGTGGGTTGAATGTGCTCGGCACCGCTTGGCGCAAGGCTTGCGAGCAAGGTGAGTACGCAGCGCCGGTCAGGGCGATAGGGCGCGTTGGCGCAGAGAGCTTGAATCTGCGCGCAATATTCAGCAACCATTTTGCCGGGTCGCAGACTGAGCAAATGTCAGTCTGACGCAGGCTGAGCGTCCAGTACCGCATGCCGACGCGGAGCATAGGCACGATATCCAGCCCGATTATTTACCGCTATATCGCATTCGTTCAGGCAATAGTCCTGACGAAAGTTTCACTCTGCGTGTTATATCGTAACGCTATGATGCAGCTGCATTAATGGATGCCGATACACGGCTCTCCACAGGGCAATAATCAGCGGGTGCCGGGGTAGTGATGCGGGTTGATTTGGGTGAGCACGATGGCCTCGAAGGCCTGCCGCGTTTTCAAATGGCGGTGCAGCAGGTTCGGCGTCTCGGGCGACTGATGTATGTGAGTGGTGGGGTGGGCGCGTTCGGGCTGCTGCTGGCCCTGTCCATCGATCTGTTTTCCCCAGGTTCATTGTGGATGGCCGTGCTGGGCAATGCGTCGGCGGCGCTGATACTGCTCGCCGCGGGCTTGCAGTCGGCCAGGCATGTCGCGGTGTGGCGTGCCCGCGCGTTGGCTGCACCTGTTGCCGCAGACTCTCCCGCAACGGCGCAAGCACTCGATGAAACCGGCTGGTATGAGCGCCTGCTTACCCGGCTGAGCGATTCGGGCGAGTCGCTGATTCGGCACATCGGCAGCTCGACCCTGTGGCTTGCCGGGTGGGCAGTGCTGGCGTTGATCGTCATCCGCGCCTTCTGGAACCTGACGTTGTCCGGTTCCGACCTTTCCACTTCAGGCAGTCTGGCGGGCAGCATCCTGTTGCTGTTGGCGTTCGGGCTCTTGGTCATCGAACGGCAATTGAGCAGCGAGCCCGAAGGCCAGTCGCCAGAGGCCGGGGCGCTGGCGCAGCTGGTGCGCATGACGCTTATCGTTCTGTTGGTCGGCGCGTTGTGCCTGTTCTTCTCCAGCGCTGATCGCGTCTGGCCTGCACGGCTGGCTGTGTTGATCGGCCTGCTGCCATTGGGTGTGGCGCTTGAATTTCTGTTGCGGGCTGTGTTGTCGGTGTTCAGCCCGCGCACTCCGCGTCTCGAACCGCGCCTGCTGGCCGCCAGTTTCATCGCTGACCTGTTGCGTTGGCCGCCGCGCCCTTTGCTCGCCTTGCAGCATGAGCTGCACAACCGCTTTGGCATTGACCTGCGCCAGATCTGGGCCTTTACCTACATGCGCCGCGCCTTTTTGCCGGTGCTGGCGGTGGTTGCAGCGCTGGGCTGGGCGCTGAGCGGCGTGCATGAAATTCCGATGCAGGGGCGAGGCATTTATGAGCGGTTCGGCAAGCCGGTCGAAGTCTTCGGACCGGGTCTGCATGTCGGTTTGCCTTGGCCGTTCGGCCGGGTCCTGGCGGTTGAAAACGGCGTGGTACATGAGCTGGCGACCAGTGTTTCTGCGGCCGACGCGTCCGAGCAGACGCTGGACCCGGCCGAAGGGCCGCCGCCGGGCAGTGCCAACCGACTGTGGGATGCCAGCCATATCAACGAAAAATCCCAGGTCATTGCCAGCAGTGCCGGCGACAAGCAGAGCTTTCAGATCGTCAATATGGATGTGCGGTTCGTCTACCGCATCGGCCTGACAGATGCCGCGGCGATGGCCTCGACCTATAACAGCGCCGATATTCCTTCTCTGATCCGCAGCACGGCCAGCCGCGTGCTGGTGCATGATTTTGCCTCGCGCACGCTGGACGAACTGCTCGGCGAACAGCGCAGCGGGCTGGCCGATGACATCGGCAAAGCCGTGCAGGCTGACTTGCAGCGACTGGACAGCGGCGTTGAACTGCTCGCCACGGTAGTCGAAGCCATCCACCCGCCAGCGGGTGCCGCCAATGCCTATCATGCTGTGCAGGCTGCGCAGATCGGCGCGCAGGCACTGATCTCCCGCGAACGCGGCGCGGCCAGTGACAAGGCCAACCAGGCGCAGCTCAATGCCAGCGTTGCCCGAGATCAGGCCAGCGCTGCAGCCCGTGAAGTTCTGGCCACAGCGCAAGGCGCGGACCTGCGCTTCAGTGCCGAGCGCCAGGCCTACGCCAAGGCAGGGCAGGCGTTTTTGCTGGAACAGTACCTGGCGCAACTGACCGAAGGCCTGGGCAATGCCAAGCTGCTGATACTCGACCACCGTCTGGGCGGCGACAACGCGCCGACCATCGACCTGCGTACCTTCACCCCACCGGCAGACCCAACGGCGCCGCGTAAAGCCGTTCAGTAAGGAGTCGTCCCTTGAGTCTGTTTCATCATCATCACGATCACGCCGACCACGATAGCCATGACAGTCACGGTCATGGCGGCCACGGCCATCATCACCATCATCATGGCGCGACCGGTCCGGCAGCGTTCCCCTGGCGACGGGCAAGCCTGGCGGCGGTGCTGATCGCCTTCGCGATTGCGGCGGCGAGCCTGGTGCAGGTGCGCTCGGGTGAAGCGACCGTCGTCACCCGCTTCGGCAATCCTTCCCGCGTTCTGCTCGACCCGGGCCTTAACTGGCGCTGGCCCGCACCGTTCGAAGCGACCATTCCGGTGGATCTGCGCCTGCGTACCACGTCCAGCGGTTTGCAGGATGTCGGCACCCGCGACGGCTTGCGCATCATCGTTCAGGCCTATGTGGCGTGGCAGGTACAGGGCGATGCCGACAACGTGCAGCGCTTCATGCGCGCGGTACAAAACCAGCCCGACGAAGCAGCGCGGCAGATCCGCACCTTTGTCGGCTCTGCGCTGGAAACCACCGCGAGCAGTTTCGACCTGTCCAGCCTGGTGAACACCGACGCCAACAAGGTGAATATCACCGCGTTCGAAAATCAGCTGCGCCAGCAGATCGATCAGCAACTGCTGGCGACCTATGGCGTTCGTGTTCTGCAGGTAGGCGTCGAACGACTGACCCTGCCGTCGGTTACGCTCAACGCCACCGTGGATCGCATGCGCGCCGAGCGCGAGACCATCGCCACCGAGCGGACCGCCGTGGGCAAGCGTGAAGCGGCGCAGATTCGTTCGGCAGCCGAGCGCGACGCGCGCATTGTCGAAGCAGATGCCACGGTCAAGGCGGCCGATATCGAAGCGCAGTCCCGGGTTGAAGCCGCGCAGATCTATGGCCGCGCCTATGCGGGTTCGCCGCAGCTCTACAACCTGCTGCGCTCGCTGGACACGCTGGGTACCATCGTGACGCCGGGTACTCGCCTGATACTGCGCACCGACGCCGCGCCATTCCGCGTGCTGGTCGATGGCCCGCCAACGCTGGACGGCAAGAGCGGAACGCAGCCATGAGCCAACCGGTCGACGAGCCCGTAACGCAACGACCGCCTGCCAACAGCCCCTGGTTGCAGGCGAGCCGACTGGCGTTCATCGGGCTGTATGGCGTGACCCTGCTGGCGGCGCTTGCCTGGGCGACGTCCAACGTGCGCCAGATCGATCCGCAGAACCGTGCCGTGGTCATGCGCTTCGGCGCGCTCGAGCGGGTGCAGAACGCAGGATTGCTGACCGCCTGGCCGCAGCCGTTCGAGCAGGTGGTGTTGCTGCCGTCGGCTGATCGGGTGATCGAGCGACGGGTGGAAACCCTGCTGCGTTCGCCTGCGGCACTCAAAGCCGATGAAATCGCGACCCTGTCGGCGCCGATGAGCGATGCTCTGGCAGGTTCTGGTTTTCTGCTGACCGGTGATGCCGGTGTGGTGCAGCTGGACGTCACCGTGTTCTACAAAGTGACTGACCCCAACGCCTTCGTATTGCAGGGCGATCATGTATTGCCCGCACTGGACCGGCTGGTCAATCGCAGCGCCGTGGCGCTGACTGCAGCGCGAGACCTGGACACCATTCTGGTTGCCCGCCCCGAGCTGATCGGCGCTGACAGTCAGGCGGCAGAGCGTCGTGAGCGGCTGCGCGGCGATCTGGTGCGCGGCATCAATCAACGCCTGGCTGAGCTCAACGCGACCGGGATGGGCATCGGCGTCGAAGTCGCTCGGGTGGATGTGCAGTCGAGCCTGCCGACGTCGGCGGTCAATGCTTTCAATGCCGTGCTGACGGCCAGTCAGCAGGCCGACCAGGCCGTGGCCAACGCACGCACGGATGCAGAAAAACTGACCCAGACCGCCAATCAACACGCTGATCGGACCCTGCAAGTGGCGCACGCACAAGCTTCCGAGCGCCTGGCCAAGGCACAAGCAGCCACCGCGACCGTCGTCAGCCTGACGCAATCTGCCGAGAACCGCAGCGATCCCGGCCTCATGCAGCGCCTTTACCGTGAACGTGTGCCGGGCATTCTGCATCAGGCAGGTTCGGTCACCACCGTCGATCCCAAAGACGATTCCCGCCTGATCATTCAGGGAGCACCGCAATGAGTGGCGAAGCCGTTCACACCCATCACGCCATCAAACCGCAAGCGGATGGCAGCCTGCTGAGCAACGCAGAGCAGCGTAGCGCAGCCCGGCAGTTGACCCTCGCGATGCTGGCGCTGGGTCTGCTGGCATTGGGTCTGGTCTGGCGTTTTGTCGCTCCGGAACAGGCAGGCGTCAGCCAGTTGCTGTTGGGCGCTGCCTCGCTGCTGGTGGCGATACCTGTGATCAGCGCCGGTTGGCACAGCTTGCGGCATCCAAGCCTGCACGGCATCACCGACCAGTTGATCGCGCTGGCGATGCTCGGCGCCTGGGCCACTGGCGATCTGATGACCGCCGCCTTGCTGCCGATCATCATGATCTTCGGCCATGTGCTGGAAGAGCGCAGCGTGATCGGCTCGCAGGAGGCCATCGAAGCGCTGGGTCGTCTGACCCGTAGCCAGGCGCGTTTGCTGGGGCCTGATGGCAATATTCGTGAGGTCGACAACGCAACGCTCAAGGCTGGCGATCAGGTTGAAGTACGTGCGGGTGACCGCGTCCCGGCCGATGGTCGAGTTCTTTCCGGGCAGGCCAGTCTGGACACTTCATCGATTACCGGCGAGTCGGTGCCGCTGGAAGCCAGTATCGGCGTCGAAGTGTTTGGTGGGGCGATCAACCTGGACGGCCTGCTGCGTATCGAAGTGACCCGCATTGGCGATGAGTCCACGCTGGGCAAGGTCATCGCGCTGATGCAGAGCGCGGAGCGCTCCAAGCCGCCGATCACACGACTGCTGGAGCGCTACGCAGGCAGTTACATGGTGCTGGTCTTGCTGATCGCGGCGCTGACCTGGTTTATCACTCAGGATGCCCAGGCGATGCTGGCGGTGCTGGTAGCTGCCTGTCCCTGCGCACTGGTGCTTTCGGCGCCGGCCACGGCCATCGCTGGTATCGCAGTCGCCGCGCGGCACGGTATTTTGATCCGCAGTTCGGCGTTTCTCGAAGAACTGGCGGACCTGAACTCACTGGTTGTGGATAAAACCGGCACCCTGACCTATGGCCGACTGCGCTTGCAGTCGGTGCAGGCTGAAGGGCCGCAGCATCCGCAATTGCTGGAGCTGGCGGCCAGCCTGGGGTCGGCCAGCAGTCACCCGGTCAGCCGTGCATTGGCCGGGCTTGTGGATAACACTCGGCTGCTGCCGTTGCTGGACACCCGTGAGCGGCAGGGACTGGGTGTGGTGGCGTCCACCGGGCAGGGTGAGGCAGCGCTGGGTCGTCCGGAATTGTTCGAACAGCTGGGCATTGTCACGCCCGGCGTACCTGCACATGACGGCCCGCTGGCCGGGTTGTCGCTGGATGGTGTTTTCCTGGCCTGGCTGCTACTGGCCGACAGCGTCAAGCCTGAAGCCCAGGCTGCGCTGTTTGAATTACGTGAACTGGGCATGGGACGGCAGTTGCTGTTGACCGGCGACCGACAAAGCGTGGCCGACAACCTGGCACACGATATCGGCATAGCAGACGTTCAGGCGCAGGCATTGCCGGAGGACAAACTGAACCGTGTCATGGGCGAGATCGCCAGTGGCTTCCGGCCGATGGTGGTCGGTGACGGGGTCAACGATTCGCTGGCTCTCAAGGCAGGCGTTGTCGGCGTCGCGATGGGGGCGGGCGGGGCAGACATTGCGCTGGCTTCCGCCGATATCGTGCTGATCGGCAGCGATCTGCGTCGTCTGGGCACCTGTGTGCGGCTCAGCCGTCAGTGCCGTCAGACCTTACAGGTCAACGTGATCATCGGTCTGGGCTGGACGCTGGCCATCGTTGCGCTGGCCGCGTTTGGTCTGCTCGGCGCTGCCGGCGCGATGGTCGCGGCTATCCTGCACAATCTAAGCACCTTGTTGGTGTTGGGCAATGCCGGACGTCTGCTGCGCTTTCAGGAGCCATTGCTGAAGCTATAGGCATTTGGTGAACGACAAGGCTCAGGCCAGCGGCGCTGATCAGCGCTTTAAAACGGCTTGAGCTTTGACGAATTCTGTTACAAATTAAGCGCTGTGTTTCAGTGCGTGATCCAAATTCAGGCTGTCTTTCGGCTCGAATCAGTGGGCACAGGGCTGTTCCCCGAAGTTGATTCATCGCAATTTGCCGTCGCCAATAGCCTTTGCGGGCCCTTTTGCGGGGCCCTTGCTGGATTACTCTTTTTGAGTTTCTGGATAAGGGGGTGATTTTGAATGCTTACACAACTTCCAACGACCTTGCAGAACCTTCATCTGCCGTTACGGCTCAAGCTCTGGGACGGCCATCAGATGGACCTGGGGCCTGCGCCCAGCGTCACTATAGTGGTCAAGGACCCGCAACTGGTTTCCGATTTCAACCACCCCAGCCTGGGCTTGCTCGGCAGTGCCTTCGTAGAGGGGCGGCTGGAGCTGGAAGGTTCGATCAGCGAAGTTGTCCGGGTTTGCGATGAACTGACTCATGCCCTTGTGGATGATGATGACAGCACCGACAACCCGATCCGCGTCCAGCATGACAAGGACACTGACGCCGCGTCGATTGCCTACCATTACGACGTATCCAACGACTTCTACCAGCTCTGGCTCGACAAAGAGATGGTCTACTCCTGCGCGTACTTCAAGACCGGTGACGAATCGCTCGAGCAGGCGCAGCAGGATAAATTCCACCACCTTTGCCGCAAGTTACGGCTCAAGCCAGGTGAGTATCTGCTGGACGTGGGGTGCGGCTGGGGCGGACTGGCGCGGTTTGCCGCTCGCGAATATGGCGCGAAGGTTTTCGGCATCACGCTCAGCGAGCAACAACTGACGCTGGCCCGTCAACGAGTGCAGGCCGAGGGCTTGCAGGACAAGGTCGACCTGCAACTGCTCGACTACCGCGACCTGCCGCAGGATGCGCGCTTCGACAAGGTGGTCAGCGTCGGTATGTTCGAGCACGTAGGGCACGCTAACTTGCCGTTGTATGCGCAATGCCTGTTCGGTGCCGTGAAGGAGGGCGGCCTGGTCATGAATCACGGGATCACCGCGCGGCATACGGATGGGCGTCCTGTCGGGCGCGGTGCCGGGGAGTTCATCGACCGCTATGTATTCCCCAACGGCGAGCTGCCGCACGTGGCCATGATCAGCGCCCATATCAGTGAAGCCGGGCTGGAAATAGTCGACGTGGAAAGCCTGCGCCCGCACTACGCCAGAACGCTGGAACACTGGAGCGCTCGGCTTGAGGCCAGGCTCGGTGAAGCCGCCCGTATCGTGCCCGAACATACCCTGCGTATCTGGCGTCTGTACCTGGCAGGCTGCGCCTATGGATTCGCCAAGGGCTGGATCAACCTGCACCAGATACTCGCCGTGAAACCCTTTGCCGACGGCAAGACCGGGTTGCCGCTGACGCGGGAGGATATTTATGGATGAGCTTTAGTTACGAACGCCGAGGCCGGGATACTCTGAGAGTCTTAAGGGTCTTGAGCAAGCAAGGCGGCGTTCGTGCTCGGCAGGCCGATTAGCAGAGGGTTACGATGCGCTCGAATATGTCTTTCATGGGGCCATAGTTCACGTTGACGCCATCAATATTGGCCCTGACCCATTCCTCCTGACTGACGGTTGCCCAATCGAGCTCTCGTATCTGTCCATTGATCATCTTCTGTGTTTGGCCAGTATCATTTCCAAAGACGTTTTCTCGTCGGTGGAGGGTATGTGGATTCCTTCCAGTTTCGAACTGCTAATGAAATTTCTGTGTTTGTTCTCTTCAAAACGCTCATGCGGGTCGACCGTACGACCGAGAACATACAGTGAGCATGTTTGTATCAGCCGGTCGAGCTCTGCTTGATTGTGTGCCGTTATTTGAAAACCCAGGCTTTTTGAGAGTTTGCGTTTGGCTTCTCTGAAGGTGTTTTCATGGGCGGCCATGTGGACGGAGGTCTTACTCGCCAAGAGCGCGGTTTTCAGAACATTCAGTTTCGAGAATAACGCTACCCAGCCATTGACCCCGAGCTTCAACATCAGCTGAGTTTCGATGCCTCTCTTCACTTCAATAAATGTTCCTAGCTTTTGCAGGTCGTCTATTCGATCAGCCTGTAACACCTGCTGCAGTGACGCTTTCATCTTGAGCCTCGTAAAATCCATCAATGCGCGTGGTGATCAAAATTCTAGTGAAAACTCATGGGTTATCCAATCCTTGAGGTGCAACAATGTAGTACACCTTAATCTTCACAGAATCGGCGAAATCAGTCGCGCCACGCGCATACCCAGTTGATGCAGGCGCCGCGTTTCGTGGCTTTCCTGCAAGGATATTTCGCGGGCGAGGTTGAAGTCGGCAGTGAGCATGGATTCCACCTGGCTGGAGAAGTCGCTGTCGACCGTCAGTAGCATCAGTTCGAAGTTGAGGCGGAACGAGCGGTTGTCGAGGTTTGCGCTGCCTATGGCTGTAATGTCGTTGTCGACCAGCACGACCTTCTGGTGCAGGAAGCCCGGTTCGTAACGGAATACCCGCACGCCGGCACGCACGGCATCGAAGGCATACAGGCTGGAGGCGGCATAGACCACATAATGATCAGGCCGTGAGGGCAGCAGCAGGCGCACATCCACCCCGCGCAGTACCGCCAGGGTCAGCGCAGCGGTCACGGCTTCGTCAGGTATGAAGTAAGGGCTGGTGATCCATACGCGCTCTTCGGCAGCGTGGATGGCTTCGACGAAGAACAGCGAGCAGGTTTCCTGCGCATCGGCCGGGCCACTGGTCAGCAACTGGCAGAGCACACCATCCTCGGGAAATTCATCAGGCAGGCTCAGTGGTGGCAGCTCGCGGGTGGCCCAGAACCAGTCTTCGGCGAACGACTCTTGCAGGCAGGCGACCACCGGGCCGATGACTTCTACATGGGTATCGCGCCAGGGAGCCAGGGGCGGCTTCAGTCCCATGTATTCATCACCGACGTTATGCCCGCCCATATAGCCTTTCAGGCCATCGACGACGACGATCTTGCGGTGGTTGCGGAAGTTGATCTGAAAGCGATTCAGCCAGCCGCCACGTGTGGCAAAGGCTTTTATCTGTACGCCACCGTCGCGCAATTTGTCGATGTAAGCCCCCGGCAATGCGTGGCTACCGATCCGGTCATAAAGGACAAAGATGCCTACGCCCTCGGCGGCTTTTTCCAGCAGCAGTGTTTGCAACTGGCGACCGAGGTTGTCGTCATGAATGATGAAGAACTGAATCAGGATTGTCTTTTTCGCCTCACGGATGGCTTTGAAGATCGCTCCGAAGGTTTCCTCACCATTGATCAAGAGCCTGACCTTGTTGTTGGCCAGTGCGGGCATGTTTCCCAACTTGGGCATGGCGCGCAGCGCTGCATAGGCATCCGAGCGACGTGCTGCTACGGCTTCCTCGATCCACGGCCGCCAGTTGAGGCTGCCAATCGCAATGCGCATTTCCTGGTTGGCCTGGCGACGGGCCTTGATGTACGCGTCGAACGAGCTTCTGCCGAACACCAGATAAGGCAGCAGGGTGAAATAAGGAATGAATACCAGCGGCATCGCCCAGGCAATAGCACCTTGAGAGGTGCGCACCGTCAGCAGCGCGTGAATGGCGGCGCCTGTGCCCAGCAAATGAATGAAGCCGAGGACATAACCGAAAAAGTACGGGTCGTGATAATCCATGTGGAACAATGCTCCTCGTCTTTGCTGCCTAACAGACCACAGCTGAACGGGAATGTCGCTATTTTATTACCCATGCAACTGGGCGATGTCTGTGCCGTCTAAGGCTTATCTTCCGGCTGGATGATTCCGGCCCCGTTTACATCTGCAATCGTCCATCAGGAATCTTGAAATGAACAAACGCATATTGGCCTGGATGTTTTGCCTGGCTACCCCTCTGGCTCAAGCGCAGATGCTGCAACCAGGTTTGTGGGAACTGACTTCTAGCAATATGAAGGTGGACGGACAGCAATTGCCGGACATGCAATTGATGCTGGGGCAATTGCAGAATCTGCCGCCTGAGCAGCGCGCCATGATGGAACAGATGATGAAGAAGCAGGGCGTGTCGCTCGGCGGCAAGGGCGTTAGGGCCTGCCTGACACAGGCTCAGGTACAGTCGGACAACATCCCGCTGACTGATCCGGCTTCCGGATGCACGCAAAAAATTACCGCGCGAAACGGCAAGACCTGGAATTTTCAGTTTAGCTGCCCGAAAGCTCAGGGCACCGGGCAGGCTCAGTTTCTAAGTGATCGTGAGTTCACCACGAACGTGGTGGGTACTTTCAACGCCACCGGTCAGCAACAGAATGGCAGCATGGACACTCGCGCTGTTTGGCTGGGGCCGCAATGCGGCAATGTCGCGCCGCGTACCTGATCAAATTCAGATAGTTATGTTCCACGTGGAACACTCTGTTTGAAGGCGGTGATTTTTTGTCGCGTTGGCGGCGCGCCAGATGACGGAATCTTCATGAAGGGCTTCATCTTTCGTTCGTAACTGCATGTTATATTGTTACTAATGATCTGGATGAACCCTTCGTGAGCCGGGATGCTCAATTTGCTCTTTGAGACGTTCCATGCACCGACGCCAAGTGTTGCTCAACATGCTGCTGGCCAGCGCGGCCCTGACGTTGCCGTTGGGTGCGTATGCCACACAGATTCGTAACGCCCGCCTGTGGCGTACCAACGACAAGCTGCGCCTGGTGCTCGACCTTAGCGGCCCGGTGCAGTACAAAACCTTCACGCTTACCGCCCCCGACCGCCTGATCATCGATGTCAGCGGGTCGCGGCTGACCGGCGACTTCAGTCAGTTGGCGCTGGACCGTACCGTTATCAAATCCATTCGCTCCGGGCACTACGGCCAGGGTGACGACACGCGCATCGTGCTGGACCTGACCGCGCCAGTGCAGCTCAATAGTTTTCTGCTCGGCCCGGAAGGCGGGCAGGGGCACCGGCTGGTGCTGGACATGAGTTCCACGGCCCATGCGCCCGTGCAGATGGCTGAACTGCCGCCACCGGTGCCCGTCCCGATCCAGACCAACAAGGCGCACACCGGGCGCGACATCATGGTGGTGGTCGATGCCGGTCATGGCGGCAAGGACCCGGGCGCTGTAGGTTCTCGGGGCGAACGCGAAAAAGATGTGGTGCTTTCCATCGCGCAGTTGCTGGCCAAACGGCTGAAGCGCGAGAAGGGTTTCGACGTGCGTCTGGTGCGCAACGATGACTTCTTCGTACCGCTGCGCAAGCGCGTCGAGTTCGCGCACAAGTCCAACGCTGACATGTTTATCTCCGTACATGCTGACGCAGCGCCTCGTCTGACAGCCTCTGGTGCTTCGGTGTTTGCCCTTTCCGAAGGCGGTGCAACCTCGGCGACGGCGCGTTTCATGGCGCAGCGGGAAAACGGTGCCGACCTGTTGGGGGCCTCGTCGCTGCTCAACCTCAAGGACAAGGACCCGATGCTTGCCGGGGTGATTCTCGACATGTCGATGAACGCTACCATTGCAGCCAGTCTGCAACTGGGCCACACCGTTCTGGGCAGTCTGGAAGGCATTACCACGCTGCATCAGAAGCGCGTGGAGCAGGCCGGGTTCGCCGTTCTCAAATCACCGGACGTACCGTCGATTCTGGTCGAAACCGGGTTTATCTCCAATAGCCGTGACAGTCAGCGTCTGGTCACTGCGCGCCATCAGCAGGCCGTTGCAGACGGTTTGTTCGATGGCCTGCAGCGCTATTTCCAGCGCAACCCGCCAGTGGATTCGCACATGGCCTGGCTGCAAGCGCAGAAGCAGGAACAGCAGGTCTGATCAGGTCAACGGCAGCCGTTCAGCCGGCTGCAGGTGATCTTGCTACGCGTGCCGCTTGAGCTGGACACCCGCGTGATTGTTGTCCAGCCCACGCGCTGGACAGTGCCTACCCAGGCTTCGCCATTGGAAGCCAGCCCGGTAAAAAACGTCAGCTGGCCATAGCGACTGTTGGTCTGCGCCCAGCGACGCTTGTCGAGTACCTCGTAACCCTTCAACCAGGTCGTCGATCCGGCTGTGGTCACGCTGTAGCTATTGCCTTGGGCATCGCTGCACGCCAGCACCGTCGCGCTACGCGTACAAGTGGCGAGGTCGGCAGAAGGCCTGGGTGGTGCTGCCATCAAGTGTGCGCTGATCAACATCGCCACCAAACCTGTTGAAACCCGTCTCATGAAGATCCCTTCACCAACGCCGTAGCTATTATGTGTTGTTATACTATAACATCTCAGTGTGATTAGAGCCGGCTGCCTGAGGGATTCGTTGCAGCCGACATGAACAAGGTTCAAGCCTTGCAGCTGCCTGGAGAATCCTGATGGCAAATCTTCTACCCGTTACCGTTCTGTCCGGTTTTCTAGGGGCCGGTAAAAGCACTTTACTCAACTATGTGCTGCGCAATCGTGAAAACCTGCGGGTTGCCGTAATAGTCAACGATATGAGTGAGATCAATATCGATGGCAGCGAAGTTCAGCGCGATGTCAGCCTGAACCGTGCCGAAGAAAAGCTGATCGAGATGAGCAATGGTTGCATCTGCTGCACCTTGCGCGAGGACTTGCTTGAAGAGGTCAGTCGCCTCGCTCAGGACGGTCGTTTTGACTATTTATTGATCGAATCCACTGGAATCTCCGAACCACTGCCAGTGGCCGAGACCTTCACTTTTCGTGACGAAGCTGGCAAAAGCCTGATGGATCTGGCGCGTCTGGACACCATGGTCACCGTCGTCGATGGCGTGAATTTTCTGCTCGATTACGAAGCGGCTGACGGCTTGTCCACACGCGGTGAAACCCTGGGTGAAGACGATGACCGCTCGATTACCGACCTGCTGATCGAGCAGATCGAATTTGCCGACGTCATCCTGCTCAGCAAGATCGACCTGATCAGCTCCAGTGAGCGTGAAGAGCTGATGGCGATCCTGAAGCGCCTCAACCCCGAAGCCGAGATTGTGCCGATGGTGATGGGCCAGGTGCCGTTGGCGACGATTCTCAACACCGGGCGTTTTGACTTCCAGCGTGCTTCTCAGGCACCGGGCTGGCTAAAGGAAATGCGCGGCGAACACATGCCGGAAACCGAAGAGTACGGCATAGCATCAACTGCCTATCGTGCCCGGCGCCCGTTCCATCCGGAGCGTTTTTTCAATTTCATCAATCGCCCGTGGACCAATGGCAAGCTGCTGCGCTCCAAAGGCTTCTTCTGGCTGGCCAGCAAATACAAGGATGCAGGCAGCTGGTCGCAGGCGGGCGGCTTGATGCGCCATGGTTTTGCCGGACGCTGGTGGCGTTTCGTGACCCGCGACAGCTGGCCCGAGGACAAGGAGAGCGTCAAATCCATTCTGGAGAACTGGTCGACTGAAACCGGTGACTGCCGTCAGGAACTGGTGTTCATCGGTCAGAACATTGATTTTGCCCTGCTGACAGCCGAACTGGACAAATGCCTGCTCACTGATACCGAGATGGCGGCGGGTGTCGAGCGCTGGCGCACGCTGGCCGATCCTTTTGGCGACTGGTACGAAGAAGAGGTGGCTGCCTGATGCTGGCCTATCGTTTGAATGACAAGACAGCCGTTCGTCAAGCACACGGCGGCACGCCTGAGGTATTGAGCGAGATCCTCCAGGATGACGTCAACCTTGCGGTCTGGCAGCGTCAACTGCCTGCGCACATCGAGGATTTCGGTGCCTTGCTGCTGTCGATGGGCGAGCCCCTTGCCGAGTCCATGCCCCTGCAAGTAAGGGGCGGTGAAGTCGAGCCTGACCTGACCACGCTGGCTCGGGGATATTCCGATCTGCAGGGGTATCAGGGCTTCATTGCCGACGTTTCATGGCTGGTCGGCGCCTATGCCTGCCTGCTGGGTGCCGAGTGCGTTGGCCTGCGTCTGCGCGTGCTCGACAAGGCCATGTGCCCGCGCTTCCATGTTGATCATGTGCCGGTACGTCTTATCACCACTTATGGCGGAGTTGGCAGTCAATGGCTGCATGAAGGGGTGATGGACCGTAAACAATTGGGGCATTTGGACGCCGAGCCGACGGATGCTGCCCGTATCCAGCAGATCAACAGCGGGGAAGTGGCGTTGCTCAAGGGGGAACGCTGGCACGGTAACGAAGGCTTCGGTTTGATCCATCGCTCGCCGCAACTGCTGCGTAACGAGCGCAGGTTGATTCTGACGCTGGACTGGCTGGACTGAAACTTTATTCAGGGGTTGCCCATTGCCCCTTGCTCTGGCCCTCACAAAAGGGCTTGAGGTACAGCGCGTCACGGGCGACCCCGTAATAGTGAATGTGCTCACGATACGGCAGATTGGCGACTTGCGCGTTGCGGCAGACACCGAAGGCACCTGCCGGGCACTGTTGCGAGTAGGTCGTTTCGGTCTTCTGCCCGGCCAGTTGTGGCTTGCAGAAGCTGTCGTGGAACAGGTCTGCCGGGATATTGATATTTTCCTGGCAGACTTTCACATCAAGCCTTTCGGCCTGGCTGTGGACCAGACACGCCTCGGCCCACGCCGTACCCGAACTCGCCATCAGCAGCATCAGTGCCAGGCGGGCGGGCAGCCACATCACTTGCATCATTACCCTTCCTTGCTCTTCAATGACCCACGCATTCGTCAAAAGTGATCCCATGCTGCAAAACATACCGACGCATGTCATCGGTGGCCCGCTGGGCGCCGGCAAGACCAGCCTGATCAGACGCCTGCTGGCGCAGAAACCCGCCCATGAACGCTGGGCCGTGTTGATAAACGAGTTCGGACAGATCGGTCTGGATGCCGCGTTGCTGACCACGGATGCCGATGGTATCGCACTTGGCGAGGTGGCTGGCGGCTGTCTGTGCTGCGTCAATGGCGTGCCGTTCCAGATCGGTCTGGGGCGTTTGTTGCGCAAGGCCCGGCCTGATCGTCTGCTGATCGAGCCTTCGGGGTTGGGTCATCCTGCGCAACTCATGGCGCAATTGCGCGAGGTGCCCTGGCGCGGCGTCCTGAATGTTCAGCCCGGCGTGGTGGTGCTGGACGCGCAAGCAATGCTCGCCGGACAACCGTTGCCGAGCACTCAGCAGGAAGCACTGGCGGATGCAGGGCTTGTGGTTATGAACAAGTCCGAGCAACTGGATGAAGTCTCTCGCCGGGCGTTGGCCGAACAGTTGCTGCCGCACGCCTTGATCTGGACCCGATACGGGGAGCTGCACCCGAGCCAGATACCGGGGTTCAACGCCGCTGCCGTTGTGGATAAACAGGCTGTGGATAAGTTGATGCTGCCCAACAGCGTTGGCCAGTTGCCTGCGCTATGGGTCGACCCGAAGGTACCGATCTGCCTGAGTCAGGCCAGTGCTGAAGGCTGGAGCATCGGCTGGCGCTGGCATCCCTCGCAATGCTTCGACCTGCAGCGCATTCTGTACTGGCTGGAAAGCCTTGATTGGCGGCGGGCGAAGATGGTTATCCACAGCGAGGGTGGCTGGTATTCCGGGAATGTGGTCGATGGCGCACCGATAGCCTGGCAAGTCAGCGAGTGGCGTCAGGATTCACGTCTGGAATTGATCTTTTCCACCGATCAGGATGTGGATAAGTTGCAGGCGCAGATGGCGGAGTGTCTGGCGTGACGCGCCGCTTGCTCGCGACGGCGACCCTTCAAACGCCCTGTTTTCGGGGGCTTTGACGCCCTCTTCGCGAGCAAGCTCGCTCCCACAACGATTTGCATTTACCCAGCCGCTACTGCTTCCATTTCTGATGCGATTGACGCCACTCGCTCATTTGAATAATTTCAGCGCTGGGTGGTGGCGTCTTGATTTCAAACGGGTAGGGTGCCAGTTCGATTTGCGCAGTGTGCGCGCCGAACATGGTGATCGTGCCAGGGTGACGCTGCTCGCCCGTCACCGTGAACTCGAAGCCATACACGCGGGCCAGGCGCTTGCGACCCTGAGCGTCGTGGGCAAAGGTCAGGCGGCGCAGCGCAACGGCGTCGTCCAGCAGTTGCAGTTCAAGGCGTGCACAATGCTGCTTGACGCGCGCCAGCGCTTTTTCTCGCAGACCATGGGCGTGCCACCACCAGGCCGCAGCACTTGCGAACAGCATCAGCACGAAGATATTTCCCAGGGTCAGCATGACGGAGTGCTCCAGCGTAGGTGTTACCAGCTTAACTGCCCTGAGTGATTTACAGCCATACTGCGCAACTTATATTTCTCATTATTGCATTTGCATCGTGTTCAGGATTCCGCCCCCAATGAAACGTACGCCTCACTTGCTCGCTATCCAGTCCCATGTGGTATTCGGCCACGCCGGCAACAGCGCGGCGGTGTTCCCGATGCAGCGTATCGGGGTCAATGTCTGGCCGCTCAATACGGTTCAGTTCTCCAACCACACGCAATACAAGCAGTGGACAGGCGAAGTGCTGGCCCCGCAGCAGATTCCCGCACTGATCGACGGGATAGCCGCCATCGGCGAGCTGGGTAACTGTGATGCCGTGCTGTCCGGGTATCTGGGCAGTGCGGCGCAGGGCAGGGCGATTCTGACCGGCGTGGCGCGCATCAAGGCTGCCAATCCCAAGGCGCTTTACCTGTGCGACCCGGTAATGGGCCACCCAGAAAAAGGCTGCATCGTTGCGCCTGAAGTCAGCGACTTCCTGCTGCAAGAGGCTGCGGCCATGGCTGACTTCATGTGCCCCAACCAGCTGGAGCTGGACAGCTTCTCTGGCCGCAAGCCCGAATCGCTGGCCGACTGCCTGGCGATGGCGCGGGCCTTGCTGGCGCGGGGTCCCAAAGCGGTTGTCGTCAAACACCTTGATTACCCCGGCAAGGCTGCCGACGGCTTTGAAATGCTGTTGGTGACCGCCGAGGAAAGCTGGCACCTGCGTCGCCCGCTATTGGCGTTTCCACGCCAGCCGGTCGGTGTGGGGGATCTGACCTCCGGGTTGTTCCTGTCACGCATTTTATTGGGCGACGATCTGGTAGCAGCGTTCGAATTCAGCGCAGCAGCAGTCCACGAAGTGCTGCTCGAAACGCAGGCTTGCGGCAGTTACGAGCTGGAACTGGTGCGCGCCCAGGATCGCATTGCGCATCCACGGGTGAAGTTCGACGCTGTGCGTCTGTAACCTTCATATGCAACCGAGGGCTCAGGCATCATGTCTGAGCCTGTCCCTTACAAGGCTTCTTCCTTGATGTCCTGATAACGCTTTTCCAGTTCCTGACGAATCTGGCGGCGTTGTTGCGCCTGAATGAAACGACGCTTGCCTTCCGGTGTTTCCGGTTCCAGAGGCGGTACGCTGGCGGGTTTGCGATTGTCGTCCACGGCAACCATGGTGAAGAAGCAGCTGTTGGAATGGCGTACCGAGCGCTCGCGGATGTTTTCGGTGACCACCTTGATGCCCACCTCCATGGACGTGTTGCCGGTGTAATTGACCGACGCAAGGAAGGTCACCAGTTCGCCGACATGCACTGGCTCGCGAAAAATCACCTGGTCCACCGACAGCGTTACCACATAGCGTCCGGCGTAGCGGCTGGCACACGCGTAGGCCACTTCGTCCAGGTACTTGAGCAGCGTGCCGCCGTGTACGTTGCCAGAGAAGTTGGCCATGTCCGGGGTCATCAATACAGTCATCGACAGCTGGGCGTTTCCGGGTTCCATAGCGTACTCACACGGTCAAGGTGTTCAAGGGGCGCCTATCCTGGCGCTCAAGGGGCTTGTGACAGTTATCGGGACGCTGGCCAGCAGGCGGCCGTCACGCGTCATAACTATCTGTTTCCATATATTGCACCGGCTTTATGTCGAAGGGGGCGGTGTTAACCTGCAAAAACCCGTGGATCGGGAATTTTCCTACGCTTTCATCCGATTTTGATGGCGCAACTACCAGCCGACGCCGTTGCAAGAACAGCGCCAGCGGTTTTAGGAGTCATCACCCACAAGGAGCCGTATCCCCATGCATGCCATCAATTTCATTCAGGACCTGGCAGTGATCATGCTGGTGGCCGGCGTGGTGACCATCCTTTTTCATCGCCTCAGGCAGCCAGTGGTGCTCGGTTATATCGTTGCCGGGTTCATCATCGGTCCGCACACTCCGCCGTTCAGTCTGATCCATGACGAAGAAACCATCAAAATTCTGGCCGAGCTGGGAGTGATCTTCCTGATGTTCTGCCTGGGGCTGGAATTCAGCCTGCGCAAATTGTTCAAGGTCGGCGCGACGGCGTTCATCGCGGCTTTTCTGGAAATTGCCCTGATGATCTGGATCGGTTACGAGATCGGGCAGTTCTTTGGCTGGAAAACCATGGACTCGCTGTTTCTCGGCGCGATTCTGGCGATCTCTTCCACCACCATCATCGTCAAGGCGCTCAACGACCTGAAGATGAAGAACCAGCATTTTGCCCAGTTGATCTTCGGTGTGCTGATCGTCGAAGACATTCTCGGCATCGGCATTATTGCGCTGTTGTCCGGCATCGCAGTCAGCGGCTCCGTCAGTTCGGGGGAAGTGTTTTCCACGGTCGGCAAACTGTCGCTGTTCATGATCGTAGCGCTGGTGATCGGGATTCTGCTGGTGCCCCGTTTGCTGGCCTATGTCGCCAGGTTCGAAAGCAATGAAATGCTGTTGATTACCGTGCTGGGCCTGTGTTTCGGCTTCTGTCTGCTGGTGGTCAAGCTGGAATACAGCATGGTGCTGGGCGCGTTCCTGATCGGTGCGATCATGGCTGAGTCGCGTGAGCTGCTGAAAATCGAGCGATTGATCGAGCCGGTTCGTGACATGTTCAGCGCAATCTTTTTCGTCGCCATCGGTTTGATGATCGACCCGAAAATCCTGCTGGAATATGCCTGGCCGATTGCAGTCATCACTGTCGCTGTGGTGCTGGGCAAGATGCTGTCTTGCGGCCTTGGGGCGTTTATCGCCGGCAATGACGGTCGCACCTCATTGCGCGTGGGGATGGGGCTGTCACAGATTGGCGAGTTTTCCTTCATCATCGCGGCGCTCGGCATGACCCTGCAGGTCACCAGCGACTTTCTCTACCCGGTGGCAGTGGCGGTATCAGCGATTACTACTTTGCTGACGCCCTACCTGATTCGCGGTGCAGATCCGCTGTCACTCAAGCTGGCGTCGATCATGCCCCGGCGCGTTGCACGGGTGTTCGGCATGTACGGTGAGTGGCTGCGCAGCATTCAGCCGCAAGGGCAGGGTGCAGTGCTTGCCGGGATGATCCGGCGGATTCTGCTACAGGTCGGGGTCAATCTGGCGCTGGTAATGGCGATTTTCTTCAGCGGCGGCTATTTTGCCGAGCATCTTGGCGGGTACATGGACGAATGGGTGGCCGATGTCAGTCACCAGAAAGCCTGGATCTGCGGCGCGGCGTTGCTGCTGTCGCTGCCGTTTCTGATTGCCGCGTATCGCAAGCTCAAGGCGCTGTCGATGCTGCTGGTGGAGATGGGCGTCAAACCCGAGATGGCGGGCCGACATACCGTGCGGGTGCGCAAGGTCGTGGCGGAAGTGATTCCGCTTTTGTCGCTGGTGGTGATTTTCGTGATGCTGGCAGCATTGTCGGCAAGTATTCTGCCTGCCAACGAATTGCTTCTGGTCATCGCCCTGATTGCCGCTCTGGTCGCGGCATTGCTCTGGCGCTGGCTGATCCGCGTGCATACGCGGATGCAGATCGCGCTGCTGGAGACCCTGGGCAATAATCAGGAATCATCCGGGCATTGAGCCCGGAGATTACCTTACAGTCTTTGCCGCGCAGGGGTGTCTCAGCTTTCCAGCCAGACATCCCGAGCCCAGTGCCAGACCGACTCCCAGCTTTCCTCGGTGACCAGTTCCTCTTCGGCAGACCACAGCACTACCGTGCCGTCTTCTTCGACGCAGTAGTAGTCGTCGCCGTCCTGGCAGATCGGAATCAGCTCGCGCGGCACGCCCAGATCCCAGGCCGTGGCGGCCACGTCCGGCAAATAGGTGTGCGACTGCGGATCGGTCACGGTGACGGGCTCAAGGCTGCCGTACACCACATCGCTGACCGTCAGGAGAAACTCTTTGAAGACGAACGGAATATTGATGAACAGCTGTTCTTCAATTTCGACCAGTTGGTCTTCGTCTGGCAGCTCAAGCGGAACCGGGACCGGCTCGTTTGCTTCACGCAGTTGTTCGATGACTTCTTCCACGACACAGATCCTCTCACTTGATGGCGCGGGTTATACAGTAGCGTAAAGCCTTTCTCAAAATAACTATCCGAACGGATAAGCAAAAACCCCGGACATGTCCGGGGTTCTGAACGCGAGAAAGGATTCTGGTTCAACCGTTCTGGCGAATTCCTGCCACCAGCCACGGTTGGTTATCACCCTGTGGGCGCTCCATGTTCCAGCTTTCGCTGAACACTTCGCCCTGGTCGAAACGCGAGGTCTTGGACACGCCCGAGAAGGTCAGGGTAGCGATGGTCTTGTCGGCGCGATCATCCACACCGTCCAGTTGAACCTGAAGGTTGTCGATGTAGGTCGACTGGAAGCCATCACCCAGGTCCGCACGTTCCTTTTTCAGGAACTGCAGCATTTGCGGGGTAACGAACTCGGCGATCTTGTCCATTTCGTTGGCGTCCCAGTGCTGCTGCAGCGACTGGAAGTGGCCACGAGCGGCTTCCAGAAAGCGCTCTTCGTTGAACCAGGCCGGGGCGTTGATCACTGGCGCAGCGGAGGCCGGTGAGGAACTGCCGAAGATCGGGTTCTGCGCAGGCTGGCTGCTTTCACGCTGGTACGGTGCACCGGCAGCAGCCATTTTCGGCTGTTGCTGCTGACGACGACGTGCAATGAAGCGGAAGATCAGGAAGGCGATGAGGCCCATGATCAGGATGTCGAACAGTTGCAGGCCGTTGAAGCCGTCACCCATGAACATCGACGCGAGCAGGCCACCGGCAGCGATACCGGCCAATGGGCCCAGCCAGCGCGAAGCACCGCTTGCCGCAGGGGCAGGACGGCCCGCAGCGTTAGGCGCTGCCGCAGGCGTGGAGGGTGCGGCCTGACGTGTCTGGTGCGTAGGCGCCGAGCCCATGCTCTTGCCGCCACCGAAACGCGCGGCGTTCACATCCAGGCTCATGGTGAGCCCGATGCACAGCGCCATCGCGATGCTTAGAAAACGTTGCATAAGGGTATTCCCGTTTTGTGATTGCACGCGCGCCATGTTGCACAGCAGATGACTACATGACCAGCGCGTTAGTGTTTCGGACTTTTACATAAATAGCGTAGGACTTTTCAGCGCGCTTCGTAAGATGCGCCCTTGGCTATCGTTCCTCACGCTCGAGCGTGGGCGCAATAGCCAAGGCGTATGGACGATGGTTGACCGGCCTACAAAGGCACCAGTTTCGCATAGCCCATCATCAGCCACTTGCTGCCTTCGGCGAAGTTGACCTGCACCCGTGCCTGCGCACCAGCGCCCTCGAAGTTGAGGATCACGCCTTCGCCGAACACCGCATGCTGGACGCGCTGGCCCATGGTGAACTCGGTTTCCGGAATGCCGGTGCCGTTGAACAGGCTGCTGCTGTTGAACTTCGGAGTGCCGCCGAACGGGCGACTCACGCTGTTGGACAGGCGTACTTCCTGGATCAGCGCCGGCGGGATCTCGCGTACGAATCGCGAGACCTTGTTGTAGGTTTCGCTGCCGTACAGACGACGCGTTTCGGCGTAGGTCATCACCAGCTGTTTCATGGCGCGGGTGATGCCGACATAAGCCAGACGTCGCTCTTCTTCCAGACGCCCCGGCTCTTCCAGACTCATCTTGTGCGGGAACAGCCCTTCCTCCATGCCCACCAGGAACACATGCGGAAACTCCAGGCCCTTGGCGCTGTGCAGGGTCATCAGCTGAATGCTGTCTTCATGCTCCTGCGCCTGGGTGTCGCCTGCTTCCAGCGAGGCATGCCCCAAAAACGCTGCCAGTGGCGTCAGGTCTTCTTCGCTTTCGTGATTCTCGAAAGCACGAGCCGCGCTGACCAGCTCCTCAAGGTTTTCTACCCGCGCCTGGCCTTTCTCGCCTTTTTCCTGCTCGTGATAGGTGATCAGCCCGGACTGCTCGATAACCGTCTGGGTCATCAGGTGCAGCGGCATCTCCATGACCTTGGCCGACAGGTTCTCGATCAGCTCGATGAACCCGCCCAGGGCCGTGGCGGCGCGGCCGGTCAGGCCCTTGTTGGCGACCAGCAGGCGCATGGCTTCCCACATGGAGACGTCGGCATGACGGGCATGCTCGCGAATCGCTTCGACGGTTTTTTCGCCGATGCCACGAGCCGGAACGTTGATCACCCGCTCCAGCGCTGCATCGTTGCCACGGCCTTCCAGCAAGCGCATATAGGCCATCGCGTTCTTGATTTCAGCCCGTTCGAAGAAGCGCTGTCCGCCATAGATGCGGTATGGAATACGCTCACGCAGCAGGGCTTCTTCAAGCACTCGTGACTGGGCGTTGGAGCGGTACAGAATGGCGATGTCGTTGCGCGAGATTCCGGTTTTCAGCGCGCTTTCGATGGTCTCGACCACATAGCGCGCCTCATCGTGTTCGTTGAAAGCTGCATACAGGTTGATCAGCTCGCCATCGCCGACGTCAGTCCACAACTCCTTGCCGAGGCGGCCGCTGTTATTGACGATCAAGCCGTTGGCGGCCTTGAGGATGCTCGCTGTGGAGCGGTAATTCTGCTCCAGACGGATGACTTCGGTGTCCGGGAAGTCAGACGAATACTGGTGGATGTTCTCGATCTTCGCGCCACGCCAGCCGTAAATGGACTGATCGTCATCGCCGACCACCATCAGGCTGTCGCCACCCTGAGCGAGCAGACGTAGCCACGCGTATTGCACGGCGTTGGTGTCCTGGAATTCATCCACCAATACATGGCGGAAACGGCGCTGATAATGCTCGAGCAAACCCGGATTATCGCGCCACAGGTCGAGTGCGCGCAGCAGCAGTTCGGAGAAGTCGATGACGCCAGCCCGCTGACAGGCGACTTCGTAGGCTTCGTAGACGCTTTTCATGGTGGTCAGGAACAGATCGCCGCTGGCCTGAATATGTTTCGGGCGCAGGCCTTCATCTTTCTGGCCGTTGATGAACCACTGGGCCTGACGCGCAGGCCAGCGTTGCTCATCCAGGCCCAGCTCGCGCATCACGCGTTTTACCAAGCGCTGCTGGTCATCGCTGTCGAGAATCTGGAAGGTTTGCACCAGCCCGGCTTCCTGCCAGTGCGCTCGCAGCAGGCGGTGGGCCAGACCGTGGAAGGTGCCCACCCACATACCGGCAGGGCTGATACCCATCAGCTGCTCGATGCGGTGGCGCATTTCGGCGGCAGCCTTGTTGGTGAACGTCACCGACAGGACCGAATGCGGGGAGGCTTGCTCGACCTGCATCAGCCATGCGATGCGATGCACCAGCACACGGGTTTTGCCGGAGCCAGCACCGGCCAGGACCAACTGACGACCCAATGAGGCGGCTACGGCCTGACGTTGGGCATCGTTGAGGGAATTCAGAAGAAGAGAGAGATCATCGCGCATCCGCGCATTCTAGGGTGCTGCGTCATGACGGGCAAACCATGCTTTGCGTCAGGCAATAAAAATGACCGGGTGCTGACGACCGGTCATCGTGCGGTGCAGGGTCGAACGCGGTCAGTCGACTTTGAAGACTGGCCATTCGCAGGCCTGGCGCAGGATTCAGCTTAATGTAGGATTATTCCCACAATTTTTTTCGATTCACCCATTCAGGGCTCGTGTAACAGGTTTAAGCGTCGTTTAACTGGGCGGTTTGCAGGTCATGTAGTATAACTACAAGAAAGCTACAACCCAGCCCATCTTCCCTTTGCCGAGTCTGCCCCTTGAATCTGCTGCAACACATCGCCCAGTCACGTAATTTGCTGCGCAAATCGGAGCTCAAGGTAGCTGACCATGTGCTGCTCGACCCTGCGGCCGTGATGCACAGTTCCATGGCGGATCTGGCGCATAGCGTCGGCATCAGTGAGCCAACCATCGTGCGCTTCTGCCGCGCCATTGGGTGCACCGGGTTTCAGGACCTCAAGCTCAAGCTGGCGCAGAGTCTGGCAGCGGGTGCGAGTTTCGGCCAGTTCGCGATTCATGAAGACGATTCGGTCGCCGACTACAGCCTGAAGATTTTCGACACTACCCTGCACACGCTCATGGAAGTGCGCGAAAACCTCGACCCCCATGCCTTACAGATGGCAGTCACGGCCATGGCCGGGGCCAATCGGGTCGAATTTTATGGGTTTGGCGCTTCCGGTGCAGTGGCTGCCGACGCGCAGCACAAGTTCTTTCGTTTGCTGCTGACCGCGGCAGCGTATTCCGATCCGCACATGCAGGCGATGTCGGCGGTCACGCTCAAGCCGACAGACGTCGCGGTATGCATTTCCCAGTCGGGGCGCTCCAAGGATTTGCTGATCACCGCCAATCTGGTCCGCGAGAGCGGCGCAACGCTGATTACCCTGTGCCCGAGCCAGACGCCGCTGGCCGAGCTGTCTTCGGTCAATCTGGCTATCGATGTACATGAAGACACCGAAATCTACACGCCGCTGACGTCCCGTATCGCGCACCTGGTGGTGATCGATGTGCTGGCGATGGGCGTGGCAATGGCCCGCGGCCCGAGCCTGGTCAACCACCTCAAGAGCGTCAAGCGCAGCCTGCGTGGCTTGCGTCTGTCGCCGAAGTCAATAAAGACTCACGAAGACTGATCGCTCAACCGAGCGGAATTCATCGATCTGTCATCTGCATGCCGCCTGATTGTCACCGCAGCGCTCCATTCTGGTGCTCCCACAAAACGTATTGGGAGACAGGATATGGCTCGGCATTACGATGATTTACCCACCAGCACCGTGAAAACCCGCCGTCAGCAGGAAGACCAGCGCCGCATGGAGTTTCGTCGGGCTATCGAGAGCTATAGTGAAGCGCGTCAGCTTAATCAGGAGCTGTGTGACTACATGGACGGCATGGACAACGCTGTATGGCAGACTATCAAGTTGCCCGCGGTCGACCGTCGAAACGCTCGACAAGCTGGCTGATCTGCGCACGTTCGGTGCGGATGAACGCAAGAAAGGCATGTGCCACGGGTGAAAGGCGTTTGTCTCTGGCCTGAGCCACGCACCAGCTTCGATACAGCGGCAGCTCCGCCACGGGTAGCTCCACGAGAGCACCGGTGGCGAGTTCCTGGCAGACCGCATGCCGTGTCAGCATCGCCAGGCCCAGTCCGGCGACCACGCATTCACGTTGCGCCTCGCTGGAAGACACCTCCAGCGTCTGCGTGAAATGCACGCGTTTCTCTTTGAAGTACTCCTCGCAGGCCCGGCGTGTGCCTGAACCCGTCTCTCGGGTCAGCAGCGGCCAAGGCTCCAGGTCTTTCAAGTTCAGCGTCGCAAGGCTGCTCAGCGGGTGGTCAGGCGGTGCTACGGCGACAATCGGGTTGTTGAGAAAGGGTAGAAACTGCAGCCCCATATCCAGCGGAACCGCTGACATCACTACAAGATCATCGCGGTTGTCCGATAATCGCCTGATTATCTGTGCACGATTGACAACCATCAGGCTCAGGCTGACTTCCGGGTGCTGGCGTTTGAATGCAGCGAAAAGGTGAGGGATGAAATACTTGCAGCTGGATTCAATCGCCAGCTTCAGCTGGCCTTGCAGCGAGCCCTGCATGTCCGAAAGCTGCATGTCCAGACTTTCCAGGCGTCCGAAAATATCCCGACTGGCCAGTTGCAGTGCCTGCGCCGCCTCAGTGAGGTAGAGCTTTTTGCTGACGTATTCGAACAGCGGCTGGCCGATCAGCTCTTCAAGCTGGCGAATCTGCAGGCTGACGGCAGGCTGCGTCAGAGACATCTCTTCGGCTGCACGGCTGTATGAGCGCAGATCGCATACTTCATTGAAAATACGCAGCTGACGCAATGTCATACGCATCAATGACTTACGCATTTATAAAAGCTTCCTGAGACGACAAGAAGCTTCAACTATAAGCTTTTACTTATGCATCACCCAACTTTTACTCATTTTTGTTAATCCTCGATTCGGCATAGGGTGTCCCTGCGGCATTCAGTCACATGCCCTGTTACAAAAACGGGTCGAGGAAAACGCCAGTGATAACAAAAATTCTGATCGCCAACCGCGGGGAGATTGCCGTCCGGATCGTGCGCGCCTGCGCCGAGATGGGCATTCGCTCGGTCGCGATCTTTTCCGACGCTGACCGGCATGCCCTGCATGTCAAACGTGCTGACGAAGCCTATAGCATTGGTGCCGAACCGTTGGCCGGTTACCTGAACCCGCGCAAGCTGGTGAATCTGGCGGTAGAGACTGGCTGCGATGCGCTGCATCCCGGTTATGGCTTTCTGTCGGAGAACGCCGAACTGGCCGACATCTGTGCTGAACGTGGCATTAAGTTTATCGGTCCGTCCGCAGAAGTGATTCGTCGCATGGGTGACAAGACCGAAGCGCGGCGCAGCATGATCAAGGCCGGTGTGCCGGTTACGCCCGGCACCGAAGGTAACGTAGCGGACATCGACGAGGCGCTGGTCGAAGGCGAGCGTATTGGTTACCCGGTGATGCTCAAGGCTACCTCCGGGGGCGGCGGGCGCGGCATACGCCGTTGCAACAGCCGCGAAGAACTCGAGCAGGCATTCCCCAGGGTGATTTCCGAAGCGACCAAGGCCTTTGGCTCGGCGGAAGTGTTTCTCGAGAAGTGCATCGTCAATCCCAAGCACATTGAAGCGCAGATTCTCGGTGACAGCTTCGGCAATGTGGTGCACCTGTTTGAGCGCGACTGTTCGATTCAGCGCCGCAACCAGAAGCTCATCGAAATCGCCCCCAGCCCGCAGCTGACGCCCGAACAGCGCGCCTACATCGGCGATCTGGCGGTACGTGCGGCCAAGGCGGTTGGTTACGAGAACGCCGGCACCGTGGAGTTTCTGCTCGCCGAGGGCGAGGTGTACTTCATGGAAATGAACACCCGGGTGCAGGTCGAGCACACCATCACCGAAGAAATCACCGGCATTGATATCGTTCGCGAGCAGATCCGTATCGCGTCCGGCCTGCCGCTATCGATCAAGCAGGAAGACATCATTCACCGCGGTTTTGCCCTGCAATTCCGGATCAACGCCGAAGACCCGAAAAATAATTTTCTGCCCAGTTTCGGCAAGATCACCCGCTATTACGCGCCCGGAGGACCAGGCGTGCGCACCGATACGGCGATTTACACCGGCTACACCATTCCGCCGTTTTACGACTCGATGTGCCTGAAGCTGATCGTCTGGGCGCTGACCTGGGAGGAGGCGATGGACCGTGGCCTGCGTGCGCTGGATGACATGCGCCTGCAAGGAGTGAAGACCACGGCTGCCTATTACCAGGAAATTCTGCGTAACCCGGAATTTCGCAGCGGTGAATTCAACACCAGCTTTGTCGAGAGCCACCCCGAGCTGACCAATTATTCGATCAAGCGCAAACCCGAAGAGCTGGCTCTGGCCATCGCCGCCGCCATTGCCGCACACGCCGGTCTGTAAGGAATAGTGAAATGTCCAAGAAGATTTTCGTAACCGACACCATCCTGCGTGACGCTCACCAATCATTGCTGGCGACCCGCATGCGTACCGAGGACATGCTGCCGATCTGCGACAAGCTCGACAAGGTCGGTTACTGGTCGCTGGAAGTCTGGGGCGGCGCGACCTTCGATGCCTGCGTGCGTTTTCTCAAGGAGGATCCGTGGGAGCGCCTGCGTCAACTGCGCGCTGCCTTGCCCAATACCCGGTTGCAAATGCTCCTGCGCGGCCAGAACCTGCTGGGCTATCGGCATTACAGCGATGACGTGGTCAAGGCGTTCGTCGCCAAGGCGGCGGTGAATGGTATCGATGTGTTCCGTATTTTCGATGCCATGAACGATGTGCGTAACCTGCGCGTTGCCATCGAAGCGGTAAAAGCTGCGGGCAAGCATGCACAAGGCACCATCGCTTACACCACCAGCCCGGTGCACACCATCGAAGCGTTCGTCGCACAGGCCCGGCAGATGGAAGCGATGGGCTGCGATTCGGTGGCGATCAAGGACATGGCCGGTCTGCTGACTCCCTATGCCACGGGTGAACTGGTCAAGGCGCTGAAAGCCGAACAGTCGCTGCCGGTGTTCATTCACTCCCACGACACCGCAGGCCTGGCTGCCATGTGCCAGCTCAAGGCCATTGAAAGCGGCGCGGACCATATTGATACGGCGATCTCCAGCTTTGCCTGGGGCACCAGTCATCCGGGCACAGAGTCGATGGTTGCTGCGCTTAAGGGCAGCGAGTTCGACACCGGGCTGGACCTGGAGCTGTTGCAGGAAATTGGTCTGTATTTCTACGCGGTGCGTAAGAAGTATCACCAGTTCGAAAGCGAATTCACGGCGGTCGATACCCGTGTGCAGGTCAATCAGGTGCCTGGCGGGATGATTTCCAACCTGGCCAATCAGCTCAAGGAGCAGGGCGCGCTCAATCGCATGGGCGAAGTGCTGGCTGAAATTCCGCGCGTGCGCAAAGACCTCGGTTATCCACCGCTGGTAACGCCGACCTCACAGATCGTCGGTACTCAGGCGTTCTTCAATGTGCTGGCTGGCGAGCGCTACAAGACCATCACCAATGAAGTGAAGCTTTATCTACAGGGCGGTTATGGCAAGGCGCCGGGGCCGGTGGATGAAAAGCTGCGTCGTCAGGCCATTGGCAATGAAGAACTGATCGATGTTCGTCCGGCCGATCTGCTCAGGCCGGAGATGACCAAGCTGCGTGCCGATATCGGCGCATTGGCCAAATCCGAAGAGGACGTGCTGACGTTTGCCATGTTCCCGGACATCGGCCGCAAGTTTCTTGAAGAGCGTGCAGCCGGAACGCTGACGCCGGAAGTACTGCTGCCGATTCCCGAAGCAGGAAGCGTGGCCAGAGCGGGCGGCGAGGGCGTGCCGACCGAGTTTGTTATTGATGTGCACGGCGAAACCTATCGGGTCGACATCACCGGCGTGGGCGTCAAGTCCGAGGGCAAGCGCCACTTCTACCTGTCCATCGATGGCATGCCGGAAGAAGTGGTGTTCGAACCGCTCAACGAATTTGTCGGCGGCGGTGCCAGCAAACGCAAGCAGGCCCATGCACCGGGCGACGTCAGCACCACCATGCCGGGCAATATCGTCGATGTACTGGTCAAGGAGGGCGATATGGTCAAAGCCGGGCAGGCGGTATTGATCACCGAAGCCATGAAGATGGAAACCGAGGTCCAGGCGTCGGTCGCGGGCAAGGTTGTGGCGATTCACGTTGCCAAGGGCGACCGCGTCAATCCGGGTGAGGTTCTGGTCGAGATCGAAGGCTGACCGGGCACATATAGATAACTCAACGATTTACCTCAGGGAAGCACTCGTGGCTTCCCTTTTTTTATTCTGTGCAGGCGGGCCCGGTTGTCACGGCTATCGTTGCGCACGCTCCAGCGTGGGAATGCCGTTCTTGACGCTCTGCGTCCTCAGAATCAGCGAAACGCCTCAAGCCCTTTGATCTGCTGCCCGTCCGAGAAGTTATCCACAGCCAGCCAGCTTTCAAAGGCTTTTTGCAGTTCAGGCCATTCGCTGTCAAGGATCGAGTACCACGCGGTATCCCTGCTCTGACCTTTGACTACCATGTGCTGGCGGAAGGCGCCTTCGTAGCTGAAGCCAAAGCGTTGGGCTGCGCGTTTGGAACGGGCGTTGTTGGCATTGCACTTCCATTCCAGGCGGCGATAGCCCAATGCGAAGGCTTCTCTGGCCAGCAGGTAGATGGCTTCGGTGCCTTTTGGGGTGCGTTGCATGGCCGCGCTGAAGGTGACATGACCTATTTCGATACGCCCGTGGGCGGCGACGATCGACATCAGGCTGATGACACCTTCGGCTTTACCGGTCTGCTGATCGACGACCGTATAAAACCACGGGTCGGACGCGACCTGATGCCCGGCCAGCCATGCATCGAACGCACTGCGTTCGATAAAAGGACCGTAAGGCAGGTAATCCCACAGTTTCGGGTCGGCATTCGGCCCCTGAAGTGCGGCCCACAAATTATCGGCGTGACGTGTGGCGTCGAGTTTCTCCAAGCGAATGAAACGGCCTGTCAGAGTCTTGGTTGTGGGCAATGCAGCGGCTTGCCAGTCCAGCAGAGTGTCGGACATTAATCACTTCCTGTTTCAGAGCGCTTTGCGAAATTGTATGAGGCCAGGCCGTTCGGCAATCCTTTCATACAACTGAATGGCTGTGGCGTTGGTTTCGTGGGTCAGCCAGTGCACCTTGTCGCAACCGTCTCCCTTGGCCGTTGCGTAGACAAACTCGATCAGTTGCCTGCCAATGCCTGTTCCGCGTTGTTCGGGGGCGACGATCAGATCTTGCAGGTAACAGGCGTTGTTGATGCTCCAGTTAGAGCGATGGTAGATGAAGTTCACCATGCCCACCGCTTCGCCATCCAGCCAGGCCAGCGCCGAGTGGGTCGGTTCGTTCGGGTCCACAAGGCGTTGCCAGGTGACATCGCTGACACTTTCGGCCAGCTCGGTATTGTAGAAGCGCAGATAGGCCTGCCATAGAGGCAGCCAGGCCTTATGGTCGTCGACAGTAACGGCGCGAATCCGGACATCGGTCATGACGTTCTCCCTGCGCTCATCAAACGAGCGATTTGCTGATCGTTTGCATCCTCGCTTGCAACGAGGCCGTCGCGTACACCGGCCATGTCCGAAGCGCTGCGGTTCTGGCTGAGTTTGCGTTTGCCTTGCAGCCGTTGCACGGGAATTGCAAACCCTGCAATCGCCCCCAGCATTTTTGCAATGTAGTCCGCAGGTGCATCCTCGATTGACCAGGGTTGCGGGCGGCTGGACTCATGGCGATGGGTCAGGTCAGCCAGCAATTGGTGCAGTTGCGCTGCATCGGTAAAAACCGTGGCCTGCCCGTAGGCATGTACGGCTAGATAGTTCCAGGTAGGTACAACCTTGCCGTGTTCTGCCTTGCTCGGGTAGAAAGACGGGCTCACATAGGCATCGCCGCCGGGAAAAATCACCAGCGCTTCGACACCTGAGTCCAACTGCTGCCACTGTGGGTTGGCTCTGGCCAGATGCCCGTAAAGCGTGCCGTGCGGACCTTCATCGCGGCGCAACAGCAGCGGCAAGTGGGTCGCGTGCAATCCTTCTTCACCCTGTGTGACAAGAATAGCCAGGCGAGTCTGATCCATCTGCTCGTGCAGGCTGAGCGTATCGTTTTCCTTGAAGGCGGCAGGTATGTACATGGTCATGTTCCTTGGCTGATGGAGCGATCCTAGGCAAGGCATTGGTCTGATGTAAGATCCATTTTTTATAAATTTCATGGGACCAATTAATGCCCATCGCCCCTGTCGCGTTTCCACCCACGCTTACCGGCATTGAGCTGGACCCTAATCACGGCTTGAGCAAGCAGCTCTACGAGATTTTGCGCCAGCAAGTGCTGGATGGGCGCTTGAGTGGCGGCATGCGTCTGCCAGCCAGCCGCGATTTGGCACATTTACTGGGCATCTCCCGTAACAGCGTCATGCGGGCCTATGACCAGCTGTATGCCGAGGGTTTCATCGAAGGGCGTGTTGGCGACGGTACGTATGTTGCGCAGCTGTCTGAACGAAGCGCCGCGCCTCGACGGCCTGGCCGTAAAAAACTATCCACCAACTTACCCACAGGTGTATCCACAGGGTTACACACAGGTTTGTCCACAATTGCGGCGGAAATGCCGTCGAATTGTTCCGATGAAGTTATCCACAACCCGACACGCGTGCTGCTCGAAAAGCATCATTTGCACGAGCCGCCGACGGGTAGGCCGCGGGCTTTTCGAGTAGGCGTTCCAGCCTTCGATCTTTTTCCGTTTGCCTTGTGGGGCAAGCTGTATGCGGCCTTTTGGCGCAAGCCGGACCTTGCTCAGCTGGGTTACGGCACCGCTGCGGGAGATTCGCGGCTGCGTGAGTTGATTGCCGTTTATCTTCGTTCATCGCGTGGGCTGCACTGCACGGCTGAGCAAATTGTGATCACCAGCGGCGCACAACATGCAATCAGCCTTTGTGCACAGTTGCTTTTGACGCCGGGCGATAGCGTTGCTGTGGAAAATCCAGGCTATCGGGCGGCGGGTCATGCGTTTGCACTGGCAGGTGCGCGATTGCACGGCGTGCCTGTGGATAACGAGGGCATGCGTTGCGCCGATCTTGAGCAGGCCAATTGCAGATTGGCGTACGTGACCCCTTCGCATCAGTACCCGACCGGCGTAGTCATGAGCCTGGCACGGCGCCTGGAATTACTGGCCTGGGCCGAGAGGCACCAGAGCTGGATTGTCGAGGACGATTACGATGGTGAGTATCGGTACAGCGGTTCGCCATTGGCCCCGTTGGCTGCGCTCGACCAGAGCGGTCGAGTGCTCTACGTCGGTACGTTCGGCAAAATCGCCTTTCCGGCGCTGCGCCTCGGGTATCTGGTTCTGCCTGAGCAACTTGTCCTCCCGTTCAGCCAGCGCAAGGCGGTAGACATGCGCCATACCGAGATTGGCGTGCAGGCGGTCATGGCGCAATTCATTGCGTCGGGGCACTTTCAACGACACATCCGTCGTATGCGTCGCGCGGCGCTGAGCCGTCGTAATGCGCTGCTGGATAACTGGCCTGCCGATATAGCAGGGTGCGCTGCAATGCCCAAGGTGGTTGCAGGGCTGCATGTGATGGTCAAGGTAGACAGTATCGCGCGTGAGCAGGCACTGATTGCCAAGGCTGGCAGCGTCGGCGTCGAGATGAATGCCTTGAGTGATTACTGGCTGCCCGAGTCCAGCGAGCCTGTGGATAACCGCGCCGGGCTGGTGCTGGGTTTTGCCGCAGTGCCCGAGGTCGAGATTGCCGAAGCATTGAACAGGCTGCGCAAGGCCTGGTCCGAGTAGTCCCGCTGGCAGGCGTATAATCTGCACTTTCTGTTACTTGTCCTGAGATACCCATGAACAACTCTCTTACTGCAACACCCGGACGCAAGTTCGGCGCGCCGCTGGCCGCGCTGTTCCTGCTGCTGATGGGCGCCCAGTTTCTGCTGCTCAGTGTCGGCACCCGTCAGGTAATGCTGTGGATCGTCGGCGCAGCGCTGGGCGTGACGCTGTATCACGCGGCATTCGGCTTCACCTCGGCGTGGCGGGTGTTTATCCGTGAGCGGCGCGGTGCGGGTTTGCGGGCGCAAATGGTCATGCTGGCGGTGGCGGTGGTGCTGTTTTTCCCTGCGCTGGGGGCTGGCACGCTGTTCGGTCAGCCCGTTACCGGACTGGTCGCGCCGGTCGGAATTTCGGTCGTCGTCGGTGCGTTCATCTTCGGTATCGGCATGCAACTGGGCGGTGGCTGTGCGTCCGGTACGTTGTTCACTGCAGGTGGCGGCAATGCACGCATGCTGGTGACGCTGCTGTTTTTCATCCTCGGTTCGTTGATTGCGACCCATCACGTTGACTGGTGGTTTGCGCTGCCTGCGTTCCCGGCAGTTTCAGTGGTCAAGACCTTCGGCGTGATGCCTGCGCTGATCGTGAATCTTGCTCTGTTCGCCTTGATCGCCTTCATAACCGTGAAGCTCGAAAAGCGGCGTCATGGACAGCTTGAAGCACCGGTCAGCACTGATCACCGTGGGCTGAGCCGGGTGCTTCGCGGACCGTGGGTTCTGGTCTGGGGCGCTGTCGCGCTGGCGCTGCTCAATTACGCAACACTGGCGCTGGCAGGGCGTCCTTGGGGCATCACCTCGGCGTTCGCGCTGTGGGGCGCGAAGGTGGCCAGTGGTCTGGGTGTGGACGTCGGCAGCTGGGTGTTCTGGCAGAGCGCGGCGAATGCCAAGGCGTTGGCGGCTCCGGTGTGGGAAGACGTCACCAGTGTGATGGACATCGGCATCATGCTCGGTGCCTTGCTGGCGGCAGGGCTGGCTGGCCGTTTTGCGCCGAGCCTGGACATTCCCACGCGCTCGCTGGTTGCTGCGGTCATCGGCGGGTTGCTGCTGGGTTATGGCTCGCGTCTGGCCTACGGCTGCAACATCGGCGCGTACTTCAGCGGTATTGCTTCGGGCAGCCTGCACGGCTGGCTGTGGCTCGTTGCAGCCTACGCCGGTAACGTGATCGGCGTGCGTTTGAGGCCGATTTTCTTCGCTGGCGAACGCCCGCAAGTGGCGCTGACTGGCTGCTGAGGAAGTCTGTAACGCCGAGATAAAGCGGGTCGTTTGCGAACCATCTGCCGGTTTGGCATTCAAAGCCATGCAGCAGATGTCAGCCTGCGATTCGCTTCTTTTTCGGTGGGGTAGTTCTTTTGCAGCAAACGATCATTTCGAAAATCCGTTTTCTCGGCAAGACCATCGGTTACGTGGGTTGGTCGCTTTTCTGGTTGTTGATCTGGGATGTGATCGTCACGGTCGACTTCATGCTGTATCTGGAGCGCAAGATTACATTGCCTTCCATGCCGTTGACCCTGCTGGGCTCGGCACTCGTGGTCCTCACCAGCTTTCGTAATTCCAGCGCCTACAACCGCTGGTGGGAAGCACGAACGTTGTGGGGCGCGCTGGTCAATAGTTCGCGCAGCTTCGCTCGGCAGGTGTTGACTCTGGTCGAGGATGATGACGGGATCAACCCGGTCAAGGCCACGCTGTTGCGTCGCCATGTTGCCTACGTGAAGTGCCTGTCCGCGCACCTGAAAGGCGCCAAGTGTGGCGACGAGATTCAGATGCTGATTCCCCGCGAGGAATTCGAGCGCCGTCACGACACCAACAATTTCCCCAACGATCTGCTCAACACCTCCGCAGCGCTGTTGGCCAAGGAGTATCAGGCGGGGCGGCTGGACAGCATTCGTCTGGCGCGTCTGGAGTCGACCATGGTGGACATCTCCAATTGCCAGGGCGGTATGGAGCGTATTGCCAACACACCATTGCCTTATCCGTACGTGGCCTTTCCGCGCCTGTTCATCACGCTGTTCTGCCTGATCGTACCGATTGGCCTGGTGGAGACTCTGGGCTGGTTCACGCCGCTGGCATCAACCGTGGTGGGCTTCATGCTGTTGGCCATCGAAAAGATCGGCACCGACCTGCAGAGCCCGTTCCGTGCCAGCGAACATGAGATTCAGATGACGGCGTTGTGCGAAAACATCGAGCGCAATCTGGATTCGATGCTCAGGGGCGCGCAGGAAGAAAGCAAGGCTTCGTAAAGAGGGTGAGGCGTTGCGCGTGTGCAGAACGCCTCGCTTAACGCAGAGGTTGCGGCTGCTTAACGCAGCTCGCCACACAGGTCCAGTTCGACCAGCCGCCTGACTTCCTCGGTCGTCAGGCTTGCACCCAGCAGTGCATGCAGTTTGCCAAGCGCTGCCTCGCGGGTCATGCCACCACCGGAAAGCACGCCTGCACCACGCAGGCGGCTGCCCGCTTCGTAGACATCCAGCTCGACACCGCCTTCGTGGCATTGGGTAATCGCGACAACGCAGATACCCAGTGCTCGTGCATTTTCCAGGCTGGCCAGAAACTGCGGATCATCACTTGGCCCGGTGCCGCTGCCGAAGCACTCAAGCACCAGACCCCGAATACCGCTGTTGATCAGACCGTCCAGCTGAGCTGCGCCGACGCCGGGAAACAGTGGCAATACGGCGACCTCTGCCAGCGTCTTCGCCTGCCGGTAGTTCAGTGCATCGGGCAGCGAAACCACCGCATGACCGCCACGCGAACGTTGCAGCGGTGCGAACGGTTGACGACCGAAGCTGCGAATTTTCGCGCAGCGCACAGGCGTCATCAGTTGCCCGTGGAAATACAGCTGAACGCCTGACACCAGACCCGAAACCAGTGCCAGCAGTGCACCGTTGACGTTTTCCCAGGCATCGCTGTCCTGCACGCCAGCGGGCAGCATCGAGCCGGTGAACACGACGGGGGCATGGAAACCCAGCAGCTGGAAGCACATGGCCGCCGCGCTGTATGCCAGGGTGTCGGTGCCATGCAGCACCAGAACGGCGTCGCAGCCATCGACCTCCACCGCCTCGATCACCGCCTCACGCAGGCGCAGCCAGTAGGAAGGGGTCATGTTGGCGCTGTCGATCAGCGGCGACATCTCGCGAAAGCGCCACTGCGGCACCCGCAGTTCCGGGTGCTCGGCCAGTTGCCCGGCCATCCGCGCCTCGAAACCCGAGGCGGGTGCCAGGCCGTTGGCGCTGGCCTGCATGCCAATGGTGCCGCCGGTGTAAAGAACCATGACGCTCTGAGCGGGTTTATGTGCATGATCAGTCATGGTTGTTCTCCGGCGTAAGGTCGCGTTGGTTATCGTGCTTCGGGTACAGGCTTGGCGGCCGCTTCGGCGTCCTGTGTCGACTGACGGGTCGGATTGGCTGGCCATGCGTTGCGGTCCAGGTCCAGATCAGGGAACTGGCTGGAATCGAACACCGGCGTCTTGATGCCAGCCCGACGCTGCGAATCGTAGTCGTTCAGAATGCGCTTGACGACTTTGAACAGCATGGCGAGCGCGATCAGGTTGACGAACGCCAGCATGGTCATGGTGATGTCGGCGAATGCCAATACATCTTTCAGGTCGACGACGGCACCCCACATGATCAACACCAGCACCGCGATACGGTAGATGATGATGGTCTGGATCTTCTCGCCAAACAGGAACCGCAGGCTGTTTTCACCCAGGTAGTAGTTGTAGAGAATCGAGGTGAAGACGAACAGTGCCAGCGCCACGCTAATGAAGATTCGGCCCCAGTCACCGACCACTGCGGCCAGCGAGTTCTGCGCCAGAACGATGCCGTTGCCGTCGTAACCGATGTCGTAGATACCGGACAGCAGGATCAGCAAGGCGGTGCAGGTGCAGATCACGAAGGTGTCGAGGAACACGCTGAACGCTTGAACCACGCCTTGTGCAACCGGGTGCTCTACATGCGCCACAGCGGCCACGTTGGGCGCGCTGCCCAGACCGGCTTCGTTGGCGAACACGCCACGCTTGACGCCCATCACGATAGCGCTGCCGATCAGGCCGCCGAATACCGGGTCAAGACCGAAGGCGCTTCTGACGATGGTCATCAGCATGCCGGGAACGTGGTCGATCTGCAGAACGATGACGTAGATGGTGACCGCGATGTAGATCAGGGTCTTGACCGGAACCAGCAGGTCGGAAATTGCCGCGATACGCTTGATGCCGCCGACGAAGGCCAGACCCAGCAGCACGACCAGACAGATGCCTGTGGTACGGGTGTCGATGTTGAACGCGCTTTTCAGCGAGTCGGTCACGGCGTGCGATTGCAGGCCGTTGAAGGCAAAACCGAAGGTCACCAGCAACAGTACGGCCATGACCATGCCTAGCCAGCGCTTGCCCAGACCGTGCTGGATGTAAAACGCGGGACCGCCGCGGAACTGTCCTTCGGAATCCTTGCGTTTATAGAGCTGAGCGAGTGAACACTCGATGAAGCTGCTGGACATGCCGACCAGTGCGGTGACCCACATCCAGAATACGGCGCCCGGACCGCCCAGCGTTACGGCAATGCCGACGCCTGCGATGTTGCCTGCTCCGACGCGGCCCGCAAGGCTGAGCATCAGGGCCTGGAACGAACTCAACTGACCTGCGCTGCTGCGCAGACTGTCGCGAAAAACCGAGAACATGTGGAAAAAGTGTCGAAACTGAACGAAACGCGAGCGGATCGTGAAGTAACTACCCAGGCCAACGATAAGTACGATCAGTACCTTACCGGAGAGAAAGTCGTTAATCATTTCCAGCATTTTTGTTATTCCTCGCTACTTTTGAGGGGGCGCACTATACCGGTGCAAAGTTTTTACGTCTGTAGTCGCTTTCTTGGACGTCTGATTCTTCATTCGCGACGATGAATGAATACTTCCACGGATTACTCCGCCAAAGTGGGGTGCCGAAGGCTCTGGGTCCAGTGTCGGAGCCCTTTGCTGCGGGCAAAAAAAAGGGTCTGGAGAATCACTCCCAGACCCTCAAAAAATTGAGGGGTGTCTAGGCCCTCAATCTGGTGAGCTTGGTGCGCAGGTCATTTCCTGTCAGGCCTTCAAGGGGGCCAGACGCGGAGCGATCATGTTTTCCGGGCGCAGGATGTCGTCGAGCATTGCATCGTCGAGCAGACCTTCCTCACGCACCAGTTCCAGCACGCCGCGGCCGGTTTCCAGCGCGATGCGGGCGATACGGGTGGAGTTTTCGTAACCGATGTAGGGGTTCAGTGCGGTCACCAGGCCGATCGAATGCTCGACCAGCTCGCGGCAGCGCTGTTCGTTGGCCGTGATGCCCACAATGCAGTGCTCGCGCAGCATGTCCATGGCGCGCTGCAACAGGCGGATAGAGTCGAAGATCTTGTAAGCGATCAGTGGCTCCATCACGTTGAGCTGCAATTGTCCGCCTTCAGCGGCCATGGTCAGCGACAGGTCGTTGCCGATGATTTCGAAAGCAACCTGATTGACCGCTTCCGGGATTACCGGGTTGACCTTGCCGGGCATGATCGAGCTGCCTGGCTGGCGTGCCGGCAGGTTGATTTCGTTGATCCCGGTGCGCGGTCCGCTGGATAGCAGGCGCAGGTCGTTGCAGATCTTCGACAGCTTGACCGCAGTACGCTTGAGCATGCCCGAGAACAGCACGAACGCGCCCATGTCGGAGGTCGCTTCGATCAGATCGGCTGCCGGCACCAGCGGCTGGCCGCTGATCAGCGCCAGGCGGTCGACGGCAAGCTTTTGATAGCCAGGGTCGGCGTTGATGCCGGTGCCGATGGCGGTGCCGCCCAGGTTCACTTCGGTCAACAGCTCGGGTGCCAGGCTGCGCAGGCGGTTGAGGTCTTCAGTCAGGGTGGTGGCAAAGGCGCGGAATTCCTGACCCAGGGTCATTGGCACGGCGTCCTGCAACTGGGTGCGACCCATCTTCAGCACATGATTGAATTCTTCGCCCTTGGCGGCGAACGACTGGATCAGGCTGGAGAGACTGGCGAGCAGGGCGTCATGGCCCAGCAGCAGACCCAGGCGGATCGCGGTCGGGTAGGCGTCGTTGGTCGACTGCGCCATGTTTACATCGTTGTTGGGGTGCAGGTGCTTGTATTCGCCTTTCTCGAAGCCCATGGTTTCCAGGGCGATGTTGGCGATGACTTCGTTGGCATTCATGTTGGTGGACGTGCCGGCGCCGCCCTGAATCATGTCGACCACGAACTGATCGTGGAAGTCGCCACGGATCAGACGGGCGCAGGCCTCGCTGATGGCCGCATGCTTGGTATCGTTGAGGTGTCCGAGCTGGTGGTTTGCATCAGCTGCCGCCTGTTTGACCATGGCCAGGGCCACAACCAGTTTAGGGTAGTGCGAAAGCGGCACGCCGGAGAGGTGAAAGTTGTTCACCGCTCGCAGGGTCTGGATGCCGTAATACGCGTTGGCAGGTACTTCGAGAACACCAAGCAGGTCTTTTTCGATGCGCGATGATGCAGGCGAGGACATGATAAAAGAAGTCTCAAAAAGGCACGGACAATGCCGGAACGCCGCGAATATTGGGCTTGCCGCCCCGTCTTGACCAATGCTGTTAAACGCTGGCCTATGCAATAACGGCATAATCAGGCTGTGACCCGGATTCCGTTCAGTGCGTAAAGGGGGCAAAATGTCGCACCCGGACGCTGCTCCGGCCGCCTTGTCAGAGCCGTCTGGTCATGTATCCGCAGCGCGTTGCCGGGCGTCCCACCGGGGTCGCTTCAAACCGGTTGCGTGCAGGGCATGCGCAGTTGCCTGTCGAAGCAGTCATCCATTGTCCGGGAGGACCTGATGAATCTGGAAAGCAAATGGCTGGAGGATTTCAGCGCCCTGGCGGCCACCCGCAGCTTTTCCCAGGCGGCCGAGCGTCGTTTCGTGACTCAGCCAGCGTTCAGTCGGCGTATCCGCAGTCTTGAGTCGGCCTTGGGGCTGACGCTGGTCAATCGCTCGCGCACGCCCATCGAACTGACCGCTGCCGGGCAACTGTTTCTGGTTACCGCGCGTACGGTGGTCGAACAACTGGGCGAAGTCGTGCGCCATCTGCATCATCTGGAAGGTGGGCAGGGCGAGGTGATGCAGGTTGCCGCGGCACACTCCCTGGCGTTGGGGTTCTTTCCGCGCTGGATCGCCCAGTTACGTAATGAAGGGCTGAACATTGCCACCCGGCTGGTGGCCACAAACGTTGGCGATGCCGTACATGCGTTGCGTGAAGGGGGCTGTGACCTGATGCTGGCGTTCTACGATCCTGACGCCGCGCTGCAAATGGACGCTGAAATCTTCCCCTCGCTGCATCTGGGCCATACCGAGATGTTGCCGGTCTGCGCCGCCGATGCCGATGGGCAGCCGTTATTCGATATGGAAGGCGAGGGCAGTGTGCCGTTACTTGCCTACAGCGCCGGGGCCTTTCTCGGGCGCTCGGTGAATTTGCTGCTGCGTCAGCGTAACCTGCGGTTCACGACTGTTTACGAGACGGCGATGGCCGATAGCCTGAAAAGCATGGCGCTGGAGGGGTTGGGCATCGCCTGGGTGCCGCAACTGAGTGTGCGCGCCGAGCTGGCGCGCGGTGAACTGGTGGTGTGCGGCGGGCCGCAGTGGCATGTGCCGCTGGAGATCCGCCTGTACCGCTGCGCCCTGGTACGCAAGGCCAATGTGCGTCTGTTATGGCGCAAGCTTGAGAGTGCGGCTGCACCAGAGTGATCGTGAGACGAGCCGCTCGTGGCAAGCGGCCCGTACTTGTTCAGGGAAACTCGCTGAGGTTTGCCGCGATTTTTTGCTTGTTTTTGTCGCTGTAGACGTAGCAGTTGGCGCGTATGGATTGGCGGGTTGCTACCAGATTGGTCTCGCACCACCAGCCACCTTTGTAAATGACCTCTGCCAGTTCGTGAGTGCCGCCGAGCATATGACCCAGCTCATGGGCAGGTGCTGTGAACGTTGCCAGGGAGGCGATACCCGTATGCCCATTGAGGGTAGCAAAGCCAAGCGTGCCTGAGTTCAGTTTGCTTTGCGTCAGCAACAGGTACTTGGTCGTGCCATTTTTCGGCAGGTTTTGCTCGCTCAAATACTGATTGAGTCTGCCCTTCCAGATGGCGTACGTCTGGTCCAGATTGTCGTTCTTGTACTCAACGTCGGTCACGTCAGTAACGTTGCGAACGAACTGCAGATGCACCCGGCGACCGGTAAAGCTTTCGAGGTCCTTGATGAGCCACGTAAAGTAGTCCTCGGTAAGGCGCTCGTTGCTGGTTTCCTTTACGTCGTCATGTATGAACAGGAAGAGGAACAGCGGGCGCTGCGAATCGCCTTCAGCCAAGGCGGCCTGAGAGAGTGCGAATGCAGCGATCAGCAACAGAGATTTTGCGATTGTCTTGAACATGTTTTTACTCGTCCATGAGTAGTGAATGGGGTCATGACCCGAAGCAGGCCATGGCCATAATTAATAACAATCGCAGCGTCGGGTAAATCAGGATTGGCAGCTGCTGGTGTAGTCCTGACCTGTACCAAAGTGCAGGAAGAATGAGGGGCTTTTCCGAGGTCGTCTGTCTCGGTGGCCCATGCCTGTAAAAACCTCATGCGGTTGGTCGTCCAGGGGGCTGTCATCCTGGCGCTTTGCGGTATACTGCGCGGCCTTTGGCCGGCTAAATCGGTCACTATTCGTACAACAAGCCACGCCGGTTCCCCCGCGTGGCTTGTTGTTTTCAGACGCGCCTGCGGGCGCCCGATGAGAGGCACGACGATGAGCGCACTGGTTGGCGTGATCATGGGCTCCAAGTCCGATTGGTCCACCCTTAGCCACACTGCCGACATGCTGGAAAAGCTCGGCATCCCTTATGAAGTCAAGGTGGTGTCAGCTCACCGCACGCCGGACCTGCTGTTCCAGTACGCCGACGAAGCAGAGGGCCGTGGCATTGAAGTGATCATCGCCGGTGCTGGCGGTGCCGCTCACTTGCCTGGCATGTGTGCCGCCAAGACCCACCTGCCTGTGCTGGGCGTTCCGGTACAGTCGTCGATGCTGTCGGGTGTCGACTCCTTGCTGTCGATCGTGCAGATGCCTGCCGGTATTCCGGTAGCGACCCTGGCCATCGGCAAAGCGGGGGCGATCAACGCTGCGCTGCTTTCGGCCAGTATCCTTGGCGCCAAACACCCTCAATTTCACGCAGCGCTGAAGAAATTCCGCGCTGAGCAGACAGACAGCGTCCTGGACAATCCAGACCCACGCCACGCCTGAGGTTTTTCCATGAAGATCGGTGTAATCGGTGGCGGCCAGCTCGGCCGCATGTTGGCATTGGCAGGTACGCCGCTGGGCATGAACTTCGCCTTTCTCGATCCCGCGCCGGATGCCTGTGCTGCTGCACTTGGCGAGCATCTGCGTGCCGATTACGGCGACCTGGACCATCTGCGTCAGTTGGCGGATGAAGTCGATCTGGTGACTTTCGAGTTCGAAAGCGTGCCGGCCGAGACCGTGGCGTTTCTGTCGCAGTTCGTACCGGTCTATCCGAGCGCCGAGGCGTTGCGCATTGCGCGTGACCGCTGGTTTGAAAAAAGCATGTTCAAGGATCTGGGCATTCCGACGCCCGCATTCGCCGATATTCAGTCGCAGGCCGATCTGGATGCTGCGGTGGCCAGCATTGGCCTGCCTGCGGTGCTCAAGACCCGCACGCTGGGTTATGACGGCAAGGGCCAGAAAGTCCTGCGCTCGGCAGCAGATGTGACCGATACATTCGCCGAGCTGGGCAGCGTGCCTTGCCTGCTGGAAGGCTTCGTGCCTTTCACTGGCGAAGTGTCGCTGATCGCCGTTCGCGCGCGTGATGGCGAGACCCGGTTCTACCCGCTGGTTCACAACACCCACGACAGCGGCATCCTGCGCCTGTCCATCGCCAGCACCGATCACCCTTTGCAGGCACTGGCCGAAGACTACGCCGGTCGCGTCCTGAAGCAGCTGGATTACGTAGGCGTGCTGGCATTCGAGTTCTTTGAGGTCGACGGTGGCCTGAAAGCCAACGAGATTGCACCGCGGGTACACAACTCCGGTCACTGGACCACCGAAGGCGCCGAGTGCAGCCAGTTCGAAAACCACCTGCGGGCGGTTGCCGGTCTGCCGCTGGGCTCCACAGCCAAGGTCGGCGAGAGCGCCATGCTCAACTTCATCGGTGAAGTGCCAGCAGTGGACAAGGTCATCGCCGTCGAAGATTGCCACCTGCACCACTACGGCAAGGCGTTCAAGGCTGGCCGCAAAGTAGGGCACGCTACGGTCCGCAGCGCTGATCGCGCCATGCTGGATCGTCAGGTGAAGCTGGTTGAAGCGCTGATCAAGGGCTGATCAGGCCTGCGGCTGTCGTGCCAATACTTTGCGCTCGGCGTAATACACAAATCCAACTGACTATCGTGCCAATGCTCCGCGTTGGCATGCATTGTGTGACGCTCCGCGTCACAAATCTGCAGCTTGGCGCGGTATCAAGAGCAAAGGAGTCTCAGGCTTCGGTGCTGCCTGTATGTCAGGCTGGATTGAGTGATGCGCTATGGCTGCAATGTGACGCAGAGCGTCACGAAATGCATTACCACGCGGAGCGTGGGAACGAGAATTATCGGAGTGCCAGCCCTGTTTAGCCGTTCTGCGCTATCGCCAGGCTCCGTCATTCATGAAGAATTCTCCACCTCGAAGCAAACTGTCCATTGCGCCGGAACCATTCCCTGCCGCTGTTCTCAGATAGCAGTAGGCCGGGGCTGCTCATTAGCCCAGGCATATTCACTTAATACAGAGGGAAATGGCATGGGTATCATTGGAACCATCTTTATCGGCCTGATCGTTGGTCTGCTGGCTCGCTTCCTGAAGCCGGGCGACGACAGCATGGGCTGGATCATGACCATCGTGCTGGGTATCGCCGGCTCGCTTGCAGCCACTTATGGTGGTCAGGCGCTGGGTATCTATCAAGCGGGCGAGGGTGCAGGTTTCCTCGGCGCGCTGGTAGGTGCAATCATCCTGCTGGTTATCTACGGCATGATCAAAAAGAAATAACGTTTAATGTTCAGCCCTCTGTTCTGCGCGGCACAGAGGGCTAGAATGCGCGGCAACTCTTCCTCCTTTGCCGAGCTTTATCATGCGCCGCTTCTTGTTGATGACTCTTCTGCTGCTATCCGGGCTTGCACACGCCCAGTTGCCGGAAACCGACTGGCTTGAGCTGATGCCCAAGTCCGATCAAAAAGCCCTCGAAGTCATGCCCGAGATTGACCACAATTCTCCGGAAGCCATGGGCACGTTCGACAGCAAGGGTGGCTTGAAGCAGAGCAAGGGTTTGCCAGCGGTCATGTATTCGACCAAGACCGTCCCGGCAATGAACGGCAAGACCATTCGTCTTGGCGGTTACCCTGTACCCCTCGAAACCGATGCCAAGGGCCACAGCACGCTGTTCTTCATCGTGCCTTATCCAGGCGCCTGCATCCATGTTCCGCCACCACCGCCTAACCAGTTGGTGCTGGTGCGTTACCCCAAAGGCTTGAAACTGGATGATATCTACACACCACTGTGGGTAGAAGGCACCCTGAAAATCGAGAAGGTCAGTAACGATCTGGCTGATGCAGCGTATGCGATGGATGCGTCAAAGGTCCGCGTGGTGGTTGAATCGGACCTTTGATGGTATATCTCTGATCAAATTTCGATCAGAGCGCCTCGCTCCAGATACTCACACCCAGAACATGCATCTGGTCGGGGGCCAGCGTCACCACGTCGTCCAGTACGTTGGCCGTTTCGACACAGACCATGCGCTGCCAGCCATCTGCTGCCATGTCGGTGAATTTGCCGGTTTTCTCGATCCACGGGTTCCACAGGATGGCTGATGTCGAGCCGGTGCTGCGAATGTGGATGCGGCGCTGCCATTGGGGGTCAACGATGCTGAGTACACCCGGCGTGTCCTTGTAGATACGGTCGGTTTCGCCAGTGAACGTCAGGTCGCCGGTCTGCTCGCGTTCTTCCCAGTTTGCCAGGGTTTCGATGTAGCGCAGGCCGTTGAGCCCTTCGACGCTGACCTGACGAACATCGCTGACGGCGAAATAGGTATGCAGCGCCTGGCTGATCACCACAGGCTCAGTGCCACAGTTGTAGCTGACCAGACTGACATTCAGTGCGTGGTCCAGACGAATGCTTAGTTTCAGGGCGACGTTGTGCGGCCAGCCTGGCAGGTGGCCTTCGGCCTCCGGCAGGACGAACTCTACCAGCAGTGCATCGCCATCTGCTCCGATCCCCAGCAGCTGCCAATCCAGCGCTCGCACTTCACCATGCGCCTTGGCGGGTTCGCTGCTGTCGCGCATTGCCTGCACGCTTTGCGGGTTGCGTTCCAGATTACCGAACCACGGCCAGCAGATGGGCATGCCCGCGCGAATGGGTTTGCCTTGCTTGAAAACGGCTTCTTCATTCAGCCACACCAGCGGCTGCTGTCCGGCCACTTGATAGCTGAGGATATGTGCGCCCTGCTGGGCAACCAGCAGCTCTGCTTCGCCGTGGCGAATGCGCCAGCAGTTCAGTTCGTCGTACTGGACAGATTCAACGTTGGGTTCAACCGGGGATGTTGGCATGCAAAGTTCTCACTCAATGACCGTGACGAAAATAGACCGCTTCATGCAGGGCGAGTTTAACCGGACAGCCAGCCATGGGTTGAGCAACCATTTACCGTCGTGCGGGAACCGAGCGTGTCCGCCCGCTGGAATCTATGGCCACGAACACGAATGCGGCCTCAGTGACCTTGCGCCATTCGCTGGTGACCGGGTCATCGCTCCACACTTCGACCATCATCTTGATCGAGGTGCGTCCGACTTCCAGGGTGCGGGTATAAAAGGAAAGCTGTTCGCCAACCGCGACCGGAACCAGAAACGCCATGCGATCAATCGCAACGGTCGCTACACGGCCGCCAGCCACTTTACTGGCCATGGCTGTACCCGCCAGGTCCATCTGGGAGACCAGCCAGCCGCCGAAGATGTCGCCAAAGCCATTGGTTTCGCGGGGAAGGGCGGTAATTTGCAGTGCAAGGTCGCCTTGCGGAGTTGGATCTTCTTGTTCGAGCTCGATCATGCCTAGGGTGCCTCTGACCCATGACTCTCATTATTGTATGCCGCGGTTAACAGGCGCCATTCAAAACCATGCGCATGAACATTGTGTGTCCAGCGCTGGTGTGGCCCATAGAGAAACTCTGCGAAACCCGCTGATTCAGACGTTTTCGCACAACTTCCCACTGCTGCTGACGGCTTGCGAGTATATCGGGCGTTGCGTCATAGAACGACCGTCGGGTTTCCATTTTGTAATGATGCAGTTCTTGACATGTGTTTTTGAGAGCAATTTGCTATCTTGCTGGACCTCTACAGGTGACAAGACTGCCTGTACACGCAATTTTGGTGCCTATCTGCGCCTTTGCCCTCGACAATCGCTTCTGCACGGCACCCCGCAGCAGCCAGCGTTGCTGTCGCTTGCCCCTTTTCAAAGAACACGTAAAGAGAAGCCTTGTCATGTCATCTGTTCCTTCAAGTTCCACGCAGCCTGCGCGGCCTTTGACCCGCAGCGATTACAAAACCCTTTCGCTGTCTGCTCTGGGTGGCGCGCTGGAGTTCTACGACTTCATCATTTTCGTGTTTTTCGCGGCGGTGGTCGGCAAGCTGTTTTTCCCGGTGGACATGCCTGACTGGCTGCGCATGATGCAGACGTTCGGCATTTTCGCCGCCGGTTATCTGGCGAGGCCACTGGGCGGCATTATCATGGCGCACTTCGGCGATCTGCTGGGGCGCAAGAAAATGTTCACGCTGAGCATTTTCATGATGGCGGTGCCGACCCTGATCATGGGCTTGCTGCCGACCTACGCGCAGATCGGCATGTGGGCGCCGATTCTGCTGCTGTTGATGCGCGTCATTCAAGGCGCCGCCATCGGCGGTGAAGTGCCTGGCGCCTGGGTATTCGTCTCCGAGCATGTACCCGCCCGTCGTGTCGGGTATGCCTGCGGCACCCTGACCGCGGGCCTGACAGCGGGCATCCTGCTGGGCTCGCTGGTCGCCACGGCGATCAACAGTATTTATACCCCGGTCGAAGTGTCGGATTACGCCTGGCGGATCCCTTTCCTGCTGGGTGGCGTGTTTGGCCTGATGTCGGTTTATCTGCGTCGTCTGTTGCACGAAACGCCGGTGTTCGCCGAACTGCAGCTGCGCAAGGCGCTGGCTGAAGAAGTGCCGCTCAAGGCGGTGCTGCGTGATCATCGTGGTGCCGTTGCACTATCGATGCTGATGACCTGGTTGCTGTCGGCCGGCATCATCGTCGTGATCCTGATGACGCCGACCATTCTGCAAACCATCTATGGCTTTCCGGCGGCTACGGCGCTGAAGGCCAACAGCCTGGCTATCGTGTTTCTCAGCCTGGGTTGCATCGCAGCGGGTGCCCTGGCGGATCGCTTTGGCGCCGGCTGGGTGTTTCTGTTGGGCAGCGCAGGGTTACTGGCCAGTTCCTGGACGTTCTATCACGTCCTCGGCAGCCATCCGGAAGTGCTGTTCCCGCTGTATGCCGTGACCGGTCTGTTCGTCGGTACGATCGGCGCGGTTCCTTACGTCATGGTCAAGGCTTTCCCGCCTGTGGTGCGCTTCTCGGGGTTGTCGTTTTCCTACAACCTGGCGTACGCCATTTTCGGGGGGCTGACGCCGATGGTTGTGACGTTCATGCTCAAGAGCAGCCCGATGGGCCCGGCCTGGTATGTCGCGATTCTCTGCGGCCTGGGTATGGCAATTGGCGTGTTTTTGCTGACCAGAAAGCGTTGATCAGCACCCGCTGGTAAATGCTCAAGGCATCCGCTACAGCGAAAGGCTATCTCCCTGCGAAGGGCGATAGCCTTTTCATCTTATTGTCATAATCAATTCATAGAGTAGTCACAAGACTGGCCCAAAAAGGCTTGTGGACACCTACATACCCTGCCAGGAGCGCAAGGATGACACTCAAGCGTTTGATGGCTGCACTGACATGGGTTGCCGCCAGCGTGATGGCAGCCAATACGCTGGCTGCCGTCGACCCTGCCATCAAGGCCTATACCAGGACCTCCGGTGTGTCGGGCAATCTCTCCAGTGTCGGCTCCGATACCCTGGCCAATCTCATGACCCTGTGGGCCGAGGCCTACAAGAAAGAATACCCGAGCGTTAACATCCAGATTCAAGCGGCTGGCTCTTCCACAGCGCCACCTGCGCTGACCGAAGGCACGGCCAATCTGGGGCCTATGAGCCGCAGGATGAAAGACGGCGAACTATCGGCTTTTGAGCAGAAGCACGGCTATAAACCGACCGCTATTCCGGTGGCCGTGGATGCATTGGCCGTATTCGTGCACAAGGACAATCCGATCAAGGGCCTGACCCTGCAGCAAGTGGACGCAATCTTTTCTGCGACCCGCCTGTGTGGTGCCAGGGCGGATGCGAAAACCTGGGGTGATGTCGGTGTGAGCGGCAACCTGGCAGGCAAGCCGATTCAGTTGTTCGGTCGTAATTCGGTGTCGGGCACTTACGGTTACTTCAAGGAAGAAGCCCTGTGCAAAGGCGATTTCAAAGCCAACGTCAACGAACAGCCCGGTTCCGCCTCGGTGGTCAGCGCCATCAGCAATTCGCTTAACGGCATTGGCTACTCGGGCATCGGCTACAAGACATCCAATGTCAGGACCGTTCCGCTGGCGAAGAAGGAGGGGGGCGAGTTTGTCGAAGACAGCGAAGCCAACACTTTGAATGGCAGTTACCCCTTGTCGCGCTTTCTCTATGTCTATGTGAACAAGGCGCCCAATCAGCCTCTGGCACCGCTGGAGGCCGAGTTCGTTAAACTGGTGCTGTCCAGACAGGGCCAGGAAGTGGTGATGAAAGACGGTTATATTCCGCTGCCTGCTCGTGTGGTGGAAAAGACACTTGCCGATCTCGGCCTGCAAGATACGAGCGGCCTGGCAGTAAAAAAGTAGTCACGTACAGCTTGCAAGCGAGGCTCAATGGACTGGCCTGCACACAAATTGATCAGTCCGCCGCCGGACTCATGGGCAGCGGGCTTTTCTGCGTCACCTTGCTGTAATGTTTTTGTCATACAAGGCGTCTACGGTGTGTGCGCATGAATGAGCTGTTCAAATCTTCGATGGACCAGAGTTCGCCGCCAGCGCGTATTGATTTCAATACGCCCGCTATGGTGAGGAAGCGCCGTGTCCGTGCGTTCAAGGATCGCCTCACTCACTGGTACGTTGCCATTGGTGGCCTTGCCGTTCTGGCAGCCATCACACTGATCTTCTTCTATCTGGCCTATGTCGTCGCGCCGCTCTTCAAAGGCGCAAGCCTTACTTCCGAACCCGTGCTGAATACTGCCTGGATGCAGGATGCGGGCACGCCGTTGATGATCGCAATCGAAGAGCAGAACCAGATCGGGATGCGCATTTCCGACAAGGGCGAAGTCATCTTTTTCAACGTCAAGGATGGCGCAGAACTGCATAGGGTTGCCTTGCCGCTACCCGCTGGCGTGTCTGTCGCTTCCATCGGCAAGGATCAGCCCGGCGCGCCATTGATAGCCTTGGGCCTGTCCAATGGCCAAGTGCTGGTGTTCAGGCACTCGTACCTGACGACCTACCCGAACAATCAGAAAACCATCACCCCGAGCGTGGCCTGGCCCTACGGCGAAGCGCCTTTGGTGCTGGATGAGGCCGGTCGCGCAGTCGAGCATGTGACCGTCAGTGCTGATGGCGACAGCCTCAAACTGGCAGGGTCTACCGGCACTCAGTTGCACGTTATCTCGCTCGAGCAGAAAGAAAACATGATGACCGGCGAGATGACGCGTGAGCAGACGCGCATCGAGCTACCGCAGATGTCGGCCGCCGTTAAAGCGATTTACATCGACCCGCGCCAGCAATGGTTGTATGTCATCAATGGTCGCGCGCAGGCGGATGTGTTCAGCCTGCGCGACCGAACCCTCAATGGCCGCTATAAATTGCTGGAAGACGGTAACGCCGAGATCACGGCGAGTGCCCAGCTGGTCGGCGGCATTTCGCTGATCATCGGCAACTCGAAGGGCAGCATGTCCCAGTGGTTCATGGCCCGTGACACTGACGGCGAGCAGCGCCTGATGCGCATCCGCGACTTCAAAATGGGCAGCGCACCTATCGAGCAGATCAAGGCTGAGCAGCGGCGCAAGGGCTTCATTGCTCTGGACGCCTCGGGCAGGCTGGGCGTGTTCCACAGCACCGCGCACCGAACCTTGCTGATCGACAAGGTAACTGACGGTCCCGGCATTCTGGCGTTATCACCGCGCGCCAACCGGGTTTTGATCGAAAGCGCTGGCAAGCTGTTGCCGCTGGCGCTGGATAACCCGCACCCGGAAGTCTCGTGGAGTTCGCTGTGGGGCAAGGTCTGGTATGAGAATTACGACGAGCCCAAGTACGTTTGGCAATCCACGGCGTCCAACTCCGACTTCGAGCCCAAGCTGAGCCTGGCACCCTTGACCTACGGCACCCTGAAAGCGGCGTTCTACGCCATGTTGCTGGCCGCGCCGCTGGCCGTGGCGGCCGCGATCTACACCGCCTACTTCATGGCGCCGGGCATGCGCCGCAAGGTCAAGCCGGTGATTGAATTGATGGAAGCGATGCCGACGGTGATTCTCGGTTTCTTTGCCGGATTGTTTCTGGCGCCTTATCTGGAAGGTCATTTGCCGGGCATCTTCAGTTTGCTGCTGCTCACGCCGATCGGCATTTTGCTGGCGGGCTTTTTCTGGACCCGTCTGCCTGATTCGCTTCGCCTGCGCGTGCCCGATGGCTGGGAAGGCGCGATCCTGATTCCCGTTGTGCTATTGGTGGGCTGGTTTTCACTGAGCATGAGTCCGCACCTGGAGAGCTGGTTCTTCGGCGGCGACATGAGCACATGGATCCGCGACCAACTGGGCATCACCTACGATCAGCGCAACGCGTTGGTGGTCGGCATTGCAATGGGTTTCGCGGTGATCCCCAACATCTACTCGATTGCCGAAGACGCCGTGTTCAGCGTGCCGCGTAGCCTGACACTGGGCTCTCTGGCACTGGGCGCGACGCCGTGGCAGACCCTGACGCGAGTAGTCATTCTGACCGCCAGCCCGGGTATTTTTTCGGCCTTGATGATCGGCATGGGTCGGGCGGTGGGGGAAACCATGATTGTGCTGATGGCGACCGGCAACACGCCGATCATGGACATGAATCTATTTGAAGGCATGCGCACGCTGGCGGCCAATGTCGCGGTGGAGATGCCAGAGTCGGAAGTAGGCGGTAGCCATTATCGGGTGTTGTTTCTGGCGGCGTTGGTGCTGTTGATGTTCACCTTTGTGATGAACACCCTCGCGGAGTTGATTCGTCAGCGTCTGCGCAAGCAATACTCGGCGTTGTAAGGAAGGTAGGCGTTGGTGAAGCGGAACTCCCTCAAGAGCTGGTTCAAAAGCGGCGCCCCCGGCGTCTGGATGAGTGCGGGTGCCGTATCCATCGCTGTCATCATGACCATCGGCCTGCTGGCGGTGATCGCCGTGCGGGGGCTTGGGCACTTCTGGCCCGCTGATCTGGTGGTCGCACGTTATGCGGTGCCCAATCAGGAATCGAGTGTGCTGGTCGGTGAGCGGGTCGAGCAGGAACAGGTCCCCCGCGCGCGTCTGAAAAGTGCGGGCCTGCCGGTGCCTGACCAAGGGCCGGAGTTCATGACCCGTGAGCTGTTCAAGGTCGGCAACCGTGACCTCAACCCCAGCGATTTCACCTGGGTTGTGGGCGACTGGCTGACCGACCAGAGCCGTCCTGCCGAACTGATGACGCTGGAGCGCCGGGAGTGGGGCAATTTCTACGGCTATCTGGTCAACGTCAAAGAGAATGGCCGGATAGTGGCGCAAGGCGAAGCTGCCTGGCCGATTCTGCAAGAGCGCATCAAGCGCGTCGAGAAGCTGGCTGACGAACTCTACATTCTGGAAAAGAAAGACATCGGGGCCATCAATCACGGTATTGAGCGCCTGCGTCTGCAGGCCCGCAAGCTGGAACTCAATGGCCGGCTCGATGCCGCTGCGCAAGCTGACATGGCTGCAGAACGTGCCGAGCTGGACGCGCGTTACAAGGTCATCGAGGGGCGTCTGGACGGTCTGCATGAGGCTTTTGATCGCGACAGCCTGACGGCACGCGATGGCAATGGCAAAGAAATCGAACTCAGCCTGGGCAAAGTGGTGCGTGCTTACCAGCCCAACGCGATGGGCACCGTTACCAAGCTGGGTTTCTACTTCCAGAAACTGTGGGAATTTCTCAGTGACGACCCTCGCGAAGCCAACACCGAAGGGGGGATTTTCCCGGCTATCTTCGGCACGGTGATGATGACCCTGATCATGGCGGTGATCGTGACGCCGTTCGGTGTGCTGGCCGCAGTTTACCTGCGCGAGTACGCGCGTCAGGGGCCGGTTACCCGGCTGATCCGCATTGCCGTGAACAACCTGGCCGGTGTACCGGCGATTGTCTACGGCGTGTTCGGCCTCGGGTTTTTCGTTTATGTGCTCGGTGGCTCGGTAGACCGGCTGTTCTTTCCTGAAGCGCTGCCAGCCCCGACGTTCGGTACGCCAGGCCTGTTATGGGCCTCGCTGACCCTGGCGCTGCTGGCCGTGCCGGTGGTGATCGTGGCCACCGAAGAAGGTTTGGCGCGTATTCCGCTGACCCTGCGTGAAGGTTCGCTGGCGCTGGGCGCGACCAAGGCCGAGACGCTGTGGAAGATTGTATTGCCAATGGCCAGCCCGGCGATGATGACCGGCCTGATTCTGGCGGTGGCGCGTGCTGCCGGGGAAGTTGCGCCCTTGATGCTGGTGGGCGTGGTCAAACTGGCCCCGTCGCTGCCGCTGGATGGCAACTATCCTTATCTGCATCTCGATCAGAAGATCATGCACCTGGGTTTCCACATTTACGACGTTGGCTTCCAGAGCCCCAACGTCGAAGCGGCACGCCCGCTGGTCTACGCCACCGCGCTGTTGCTGGTGCTGGTCATAGCCTTGCTCAATCTCTCGGCGGTGAGTATCCGTAACCATTTGCGGGAAAAATATAAGGCGCTCGACAATTGATCCCGAATTCGCCCTTTGGCAAACGCGGCAGTTCAATGAAGCGAATCGTTCGCACAGGAGCAATCCATGCAGCATGAAAGCCCGACCCATGGCATGAACATGTCGGCCCTGAGGCGTCACAAGCAAAGCCTGGATCTGGCCGACGAGACCGTGGCTATCGAAGTGCCAGGTCTGAATCTGTTCTATGGCGACAAGCAGGCGCTGTTTGATATTGCCCTGAATATCCCCAAGCAGAAGGTGACCTCGTTCATCGGTCCATCCGGTTGTGGCAAGTCGACCCTGTTGCGCAGTTTCAATCGCATGAACGATCTGGTCGACGGTTGCCGGGTCGAGGGCGCGATCAACCTGTACGGTCACAACATCTACACCAAGGGCGAGGAAGTGGCTGAATTGCGTCGGCGCGTCGGCATGGTGTTCCAGAAGCCGAACCCGTTCCCCAAGACGATTTATGAAAACGTGGTCTACGGCCTGCGCATTCAGGGTATCAACAAGAAGCGCGTACTCGATGAAGCTGTCGAGTGGGCGCTGAAAGCCTCTGCACTCTGGGATGAGGTCAAGGATCGACTGCATGAGTCGGCGTTGGGATTGTCCGGAGGGCAGCAACAGCGTCTGGTTATTGCCCGAACGATCGCCGTGGAGCCGGAAGTCCTGCTGCTCGACGAACCCTGTTCGGCACTTGACCCGATTTCGACCCTTAAAGTCGAAGAACTGATCTACGAACTGAAATCGAAATACACCATTGTGATCGTTACGCACAACATGCAGCAGGCGGCTCGGGTGTCGGATTACACCGCGTTTATGTACATGGGCAAACTCGTCGAGTTCGGTGATACAGACACCTTGTTCACCAACCCGGCAAAAAAACAGACAGAAGACTACATCACCGGTCGTTACGGCTAGGACGTGCTTCGTCAGACCTGAACCACCGCTGCGTTTTCGCTATTAACCGGACGTTCCAAGGACACCCAGCATGATCCACAAAGACAGCCATACGCATCACATTTCCCAACAGTTCAACGCTGAACTCGAAGACGTTCGCAGCCATTTGCTCGAAATGGGTGGCCTGGTCGAGAAGCAGGTGAACGATTCTGTCACGGCACTGATCGAGGCCGACTCCGGTCTTGCCCAGCGCGTTCGCGAGGTCGACGACCGGATCAATCAGATGGAGCGCAGCATCGACGAAGAATGCCTGCGCATTCTGGCTCGTCGCCAGCCTGCGGCGTCCGATCTGCGCCTGATCATCAGCATTTCCAAGTCGGTGATCGACCTGGAGCGCATCGGTGATGAAGCCACCAAGATCGCCCGCCGTGCCATCAAACTCTGCGAAGAGGGCGAGGCACCGCGTGGTTACGTCGAGGTTCGTCATATCGGTGATCAGGTGCGCAACATGGTGCGCGATGCCCTGGACTCATTCGCGCGCTTCGACGCCGAGCTGGCCCTGTCGGTCGCGCAGTACGACAAGACCATCGACCGTGAGTACAAAACCGCCCTGCGCGAGCTGGCGACCTACATGATGGAAGATCCACGCTCGATCTCCCGCGTGCTGGACGTCATCTGGGTGCTGCGCTCTCTGGAGCGTATCGGCGACCATGCACGCAACATTTCCGAGCTGGTGATTTATCTGGTGCGTGGCACCGACGTGCGGCACATGGGTCTCAAGCGCATGAAGGAAGAAGTGCAGGGTATATCGAGCGAAACCGCTAATGTTCCGGGCGACGCTGACGATAAGTAAGATTGCCTGCGAGAAAAACGCCCAGCATGCGCTGGGCGTTTTTCGTTGTGCAGATGAGTATTCCCGTCGCCTGCGGATTAAATGTCGCGGCGCAGTCAATCAATATGGCAGTTGGCCACCGGTCAACGCTATGCTTGCCGAAACAAAGGGCGTGTTGGCATACCGCAGTTCGCCTCCAGGTGAACACGCCCGCAGGAGCGTCGATGAGTAAGGTCAGTGTATTGGTGGTGGATGACGCGACTTTCATTCGCGACTTGGTCAAGAAAGGGCTGCGCAATTATTTTCCCGGGATTCATACCGAGGACGCAGTCAACGGTCGCAAGGCTCAGGCTTTGCTGGGCAAAGAGCCGTTCGATCTGATTCTGTGCGACTGGGAAATGCCCGAGATGTCCGGCCTGGAGCTGTTGGCATGGTGCCGCGAGCAGGACAATTACCTGAGAACCGTGCCGTTCATCATGGTGACCAGCCGTGGTGACAAGGAAAACGTTGTGCAGGCTATTCAGGCTGGCGTGACCGATTTTGTCGGCAAACCGTTCACCAACGAGCAGTTGCTGACCAAGGTCAAGAAGGCGCTGGCGAAGGTCGGCAAGCTTGATGCCGTTATGTCCACAGCCCCGGCACGCATGAACTCGCCGCTCAATGACTCGCTCAGTGCATTGACCGGCGGCAAGGCCGAAGTGGTTCGCGCAGCACCAGCACAGGCAGCAGCGCCTGCCGGTATCGCCAAAGCACCGCCGGTTGCAGCCAAATCGGCGGAGCCTGCCGGTCGTGGACAGGGCCAGTTGCGCCTGCCCAACGGCATTCAGCCGTGCGTGATCAAGGCTTTGACGCTGAAAGACGCCACACTGGTCATACGCGTCAGCGAAAACCTGCCGCAGGTGCTCGACAGCGCGGTACTGGACCTTGAGCAAGGCGAGAGCAACGAGGTCGCACGCCTGAATGGCTACCTGCACTCCGTCGCCGCGTTTGAGCAGAAGCCTGACAGTGAATGGCTGCAAGTGACTTTCCGATTTGTCGATCAGGATGCGCAGAAGCTCGACTACCTGTCGCGCCTGATCGCACGCGGCACGGCTCAGAAGCACTTTGTCCCCGGCGCCTGATACACGCCTTCCTGCTGACTGGCATGCCGACGTTCGCGTTGGCATGCGCCTGACAGCTACCCAATAACTTCACCCCGCTGCAATCCCCCCGCTGATCATGCTGTGTCTGTGGTTTTTCTGGCGCGTTATTCATGTCCGATTGATACCGACGAGTCCTCTTCTGTCTGCAAGGCTGCTAGGCTTGGCACCCAGTGCCCTTGAACCCGAACGTCTCTGATGCTTGCACGCCTGCTTATCCTGTTTACCCTGACGTTGACTGTGCAGTCGGCCGGGGCAGTCACGATCTATAAATTCACCGATGCCGATGGCGTGGTGTCGTTCTCGGACCGGCCAACGCCTGGCGCATCGGTCATGGTGTTTCGGGACCGGATGGTCGAGCGTATCGACGGCCAGGTGCATTTGAGCGTCAGGCGTGAAAAGGGCGTGCACAGCCTGTACGTGCGCAACGATCTGTACGCCCCGGTCGAGGTCGAACTCAAGCTTTCCAGTGTGACCAACGTGCTGGGCGTCTCTGGCTCGTCAGCAACGCTACGCCGCACGATCCCTGCGCGCAGTAACGAACGTGTGGTGGTGCTGAGCCCCAAAGTGGGGAGCAAGCCGATGAACTACGCCTCGGTGCTGACTTCAACCCTGGGCGATCCCAAAGGTTCGGTGCAGGCCTATAAATACCCATTGCCGTGGATTGGCGGTCCGTTTCGCCTGACTCAGGGGCCGAATGGCAAATACAGTCATTACGGCGCCAAGGGCCGCTATGCGATGGACATTGCCATGCCCGAAGGCACACCGATCATCGCCGCACGCGGCGGGACGGTGATAAAGATTGAAAACAGCCAGTCAGGCAGGGGGTCGAATGCGTCAGGCAACTTCGTACGTATTCTGCACGAAGACGGCACGATGGGCGTCTACCTGCACCTGATGCGCGGTTCGGTGAGTGTCAGGGAAGGTCAGCGGGTCAGCGTCGGAACCGCGCTGGCGCGGTCGGGTAATACCGGCAACAGCACCGGCCCGCATCTGCACTTTGTCGTGCAACGCAACTCGGGCCATGAACTGGTATCGATCCCCTACGAGTTCGCCAGGCCGGTGCAGAGCCTGCCCAACTTCGCCGTCGGCGGAAATTGACTGCTGGAGCGGACCTTGTATTTCCTGACTATTTATCGCTCCCACGCTCCGCGTGGTAGCGCCGTTCAGGACGCTCTGCGTCCGCTTTCGAGTATGCGGCGCGGCGCAGATCTGTGACGCGGAGCGTCACCCACGGCATTCCCACGCTGGAGCGTGAGGAACGATA
>NZ_JAWHOO010000005.1:249081-270472 GCF_032586855.1 Pseudomonas syringae group sp. J254-4
TGGAGCGTGAGGAACGATAGGCGTTCGGGAGAGCACCTATCGTGCCCATGCTCCGCGTGGGTATGCAGTTCTGGACGTTCTGCGTCCGCTTTTGAGTATGCGGCGCGGCGCAGATTTGTGACGCGGAGCGTCACCCACGGCATTCCCACGCTGAAGCGTGAGGAACGATAGGCGTCCGGGAAAGCACCTATCGTGCCCATGCTCCGCGTGGGTATGCAGTTCTGGACGCTCTGCGTCCGCTTTTGAGTATGCGGCGTGGCGCAGATTTGTGACGCGGAGCGTCACCCACGGCATTCCCACGCTGGAGCGTGAGGAACGATAGGCGCTCGGGAGAGCACCTATCGTGCCCATGCTCCGCGTGGGTATGCAGTTCTGGACGCTCTGCGTCCGCTTTTGAGTATGTGGCGTGGCGCAGATTTGTGACGCGGAGCGTCACCCACGGCATTCCCACGCTGGAGCGTGAGGAACGATAGGCGTCCGGTAGAACACCTTGCGTCCGCTCTTGAACGGGTAGACCTGATCGGGTCAGTCCAGCTTCAGCACCTTGGCGAGTACGATTTTCGGGCCTTTCATCTTCTTGATGATGATGCGCAGGCCTTCGACTTCCATTTGCTCTTCTTCTTCCGGCACGCGCTTGAGTGTGTCGTAGATCAGACCGGCCAGTGTCTCGGCTTCGATGTGGTCCAGATCGATGCCCAGCAGACGCTCGATCTTGAACAACGGCGTATCGCCCCGTACCAGCAGTTTGCCCGGCTGATACGCGAGAATGCCGCGCTCCACCTTGCGATGTTCGTCCTGAATGTCGCCCACCAACACTTCAAGCACGTCCTCCATGGTCAGGTAGCCGACGATCTTGCCGTCGGCTTCCTCGACCACGGCAAAGTGCGCGCCGCCCTTGCGGAACTGCTCCAGCAGCTGCGAAAGCGGCATGTGTCGCGAAACACGCTCCAGCGGGCGGGTCAGTTCAGCCAGGTTGAACGACTCCGGGATGTGGTCCAGTGCCGCCAGTTCCAGCAGCAGGTCCTTGATGTGCAGCAGGCCGACAAACTCGCCACGTTCAGCGTCATACAGCGGATAACGGCTGAATTTGTGGCGGCGGAACAAGGCGAGGATTTCCTTGAGCGGCGCGTTGAAGTCCAGCGACACCATGTCTTCGCGGGAGTTGGCCCAGTCGACCACTTCCAGCTCGCCCATTTCGACAGCAGACGCCAGCACGCGCATGCCCTGATCGCTGGGGTCCTGGCCACGGCTGGAGTGCAGAATCAGCTTCAGCTCATCGCGGCTGTAGCTGTGTTCGTGATGCGGACCGGGTTCACCCTGGCCTGCAATGCGCAAAATGGCGTTGGCGCTGGCGTTGAGCAGGTAGATCGCCGGGTACATCAACCAATAGAAGAAGTACAACGGGGCCGCGGTCCACAGCGACAGCAGTTCCGGTTTGCGGATCGCCCAGGATTTGGGGGCCAGCTCGCCGATGACAATGTGCAGGTAGGAAATGATGAAGAACGCAGTGAAAAACGACACGCCCTTGATCAGCTCCGGAGTATCGACGCCCAGCGCTGCGAGCAACGGCTCCAGCAGATGCGCGAACGCCGGTTCACCGACCCAGCCCAGGCCCAGGGAGGCGAGGGTGATACCCAGCTGGCAGGCTGAAAGGTAGGCATCCAGCTGGCCGTGTACCTTGCGCAGAATGTGCCCGCGCCAGCCGTTCTTGTCGGCAATGGCTTCAACCTTGGTCGAGCGCAGTTTGACCATGGCGAATTCTGCCGCAACGAAAAAGCCGTTGAGCAGGACCAGGAACAAAGCAAAAAGAATCATGCCGAAATCGGCGAAGAGTGAAGACAGGTTGAAACTAGGGGAAGGGTCCATGATGGGGTTTTGCAGGGTCCGTATTAACAGAAGAGGGTAATGTCACGCCAGAGAAGACGCTATGAGCCCGGCAATGTAGCGGCTCAAGGCGCGATTGCCTAGTAGTCTGAATCGTCGTGCACGGGTTTGGACAGTTGGCCGCTGGCAAAGTGACAGGTAAAAACACTGCCCTTGCCGGGAACACTGTTGATTTCAAGGTTGCCGCGATGGCGCAGCAGCACATGTTTGACAATGGCCAGCCCCAGCCCTGTACCGCCGGTATTCGACGCGCGGCTGGTATCGACCCGGTAGAAACGTTCAGTCAGGCGCGGCAGGTGTTTGGTCTCGATGCCGATCCCCGAATCCTGCACGCTCAGGTGCGCGCCCCGCTCGTCGGCCCACCAGCGGATACGGATGACGCCTTCTGCCGGGGTGTACTTGACGGCATTGAAGATCAGGTTGGAAAACGCGCTGCGCAGCTCGCTTTCGCTGCCCTTGAGGCGCATATCGCTTTCCAGGCTCAGGTGGATCTGCTGGTTCTTGCTGCCCGACAACGCATTGGCATCGGCGGTGATGGTTTTGAGCAAGGTACTGACCATTACCGGATGATTGTCCGATGGGTAATCGGTAGCCTCGAGCTTGGCCAGCAGCAGCAAGTCGTTGAGCAGCGTCTGCATGCGCCCGCCTTGCTGATGCATCTGTTGCAGCGCTCGCACCCAGCGCGGATTGACCTCGTCCACGTTATCGAGCAGGGTTTCCAGATAACCGAAGATCACCGTCAGCGGCGTGCGCAACTCATGAGACACGTTGGCGACGAAGTCCTTGCGCATCTGCTCCAGCTGATGGATACGCGTCACATCGCGCACCAGCATCAGATGCTCATTGTTGCCGTAACGGGTAATCAACAACTGAATGCGCAAGCGATCATTGGTCGGCGAGGGAATCTCCAGCGGCTCGCTGTAGTCGCCCAGCGCAAAGTACTCTTTGAAGCGCGGATGCCGGACCAGATTGGTCACGGGCTGGCCGCTGTCCTGCGGCGTCTTTAAACCCAGCAGGGTTTCAGCGGCACGGTTCCACCACTCCAGATTGCCGTCGCTGTCGAGCATGATTACGGCATCGCGCAGGGCGGCGGTAGATTCCTGTACCCGGTCGATGACTGCCTGGAGGCGTCCGCGGACACGCTGATCACGGCGTTGCAGGTGGTAGATGCTGTCGAACACTTCGCCCCACAGACCATAACCGTCCGGAGGAGGCTCATCAGCCTTGTGACTGCTCAGCCAGTCATGCAGGCGCAGCAGTTGTTTGAGGGTCCAGGCCAGATACAGGCCCAGGCCGGTGGCCAGGCTCCAGCCATACTGTCCACTGATCAGGCCGACCAACAGGCAGGCGGTGACCAGCAACAACATGTGGCGTATCAGGGTGCCGTGCCAATTTTGATTCAATTAGGGGTAAATCCTTGTCTGGTCTGCACTGGCCATTGCCTTGCGTCGACGCAGCGGTTGTCAGCTCTTGGTCGAGAAACGATAGCCAGTGCCGCGCACGGTTTGTACCAGATTTTCATACGCATCGCCCAAGGCCTTGCGCAGGCGGCGGATGTGCACATCGACCGTGCGCTCTTCGACGTAGACGTTGCCGCCCCAGACCTGATCCAGCAACTGGCCGCGTGTGTAGGCGCGCTCCTGGTGGGTCATGAAGAACTGCAGCAGACGGTATTCGGTCGGGCCCATTTCGGCGGGTTTGCCGTCGATGGTGACACGGTGGCTGATCGGGTCGAGCAGCAGGCCGCCGACTTCGATGGGCGCTTCGCCGTCAGTCGGCCCGGCACGACGCAGCACGGCCTTGAGACGTGCCACCAGCTCGCGTGGCGAGAAGGGCTTGGTGATGTAATCGTCAGCGCCGACTTCCAGGCCCTGGATCTTGTTGTCCTCTTCACCCTTGGCAGTGAGCATGATGATCGGGATATCCCCGGTCAGTTCATCACGTTTGAGGCGACGGGCCAGTTCGATGCCGGATGTGCCAGGCAGCATCCAGTCGAGCAGAATCAGGTCAGGTTTGCGGTCGACGATAATCGCATGGGCCTGCTGAGAGTTTTCGGCTTCAATACAGTCGTATCCAGCCATTTCCAACGCAACGGCGATCATTTCACGAATAGGCGCTTCGTCGTCAACGATCAGGATGCTCCTGCCAGCCATGCTCGAACCTCTTGTCATTTAACTGTCTTGGGGCGCATTAGATAACGGAATTATTGCAGTCGTGTGACAGGTGTGGGTGAGGCTAGCACGCCGACAGGTTTCGGGTGGTCGGCGGACCTCGTGATCCTGGGTTTATTTCAGTAGGAAGGAGTCTGGCGGTGGCTGTTTTCAGCGCAACGCATAGTCGGCGACGATACCCACAAATATTGCCAGCCCTGCCCAGTGGTTGTGCAAAAAGGCCTTGAAGCAGGCGTCCCGCTCGCGCTGCCGGGTGCTCCAGAATTCCCAGGCAAAGCATCCTGCTGCCGCCAGCAGGCCTATGTAGAAGCACGCACCCAATTCAAAACGCGCACCGGCCAGCATCAGGCAACCGAGCGCCAGACCTTGCAGGGTCAGGATGATCACCCGGTCGGCATCGCCGAACAGTACGGCAGTGGATTTCACACCGATTTTCAGGTCATCGTCACGATCGACCATCGCGTAATAGGTGTCGTAGCCCACGGTCCATAGCAGGTTGGCGATGTACAGCAGCCAGGCCGCAGCTGGCAGGTCGCCGGTTTCTGCGGTAAATGCCATCGGCATACCCCACGAAAACGCGGCACCCAGCACCACCTGTGGGTAATAGGTGTAGCGCTTCATGAATGGATAGCAGGCAGCCAGGGCGAGACCGCCGAACGACAGCCAGATCGTCGTCGCATTGGTAAACAGCACCAGCACAAAGCTCAGGCCGACCAGCACCGCAAACAGCACCAGCGCTTCCCGTGAGCTGACTTTGCCGCTGACCAGAGGACGCTGCTCGGTGCGTTTGACGTGGCCATCCACCTTGCGGTCGGCGAAGTCATTGATCACGCAGCCTGCCGCGCGCATCAGAAATACGCCGACCACGAAGATGAACACTGTCTTCAGCGACGGCGAGCCCTTGCCCGCAATCCAGACCGCCCAAAGGGTTGGCCACAACAGCAGGTAAATGCCTATGGGCTTGTCGATACGTGTCAGCTGGATAAAGTCCCAGGCGCGGGGGCTCAGACGATTGAGGGATTTGAGAAGGGACAGGTACATCAGACAGGGTCCTTGTCATGGATCGTATTGCACAGAGCGGGCAGGAATACTTCGGCGACCAGCACGCTCAACGCACCACGACTGAATCGCGAGCGGCGTGCCCATAGTCCGCAAGCTGCAACAGCTTCAGGCAGCCAGGCTTCCGGGTAATGACACACTTCGAGGGTGCCGCGCGCGAACGCAGGGTCGCTGAACAGCAACTCACCCAGCGAGCGAGTACCCAGCTCATCCATATTCAGGCCACCGTCCTGCAAAGCGCTGCGGGCGGCGACACTGCGAGCGAATACCCAGTTGCTGTCATTACCGCGCAAGTACACCTCGCGCACCCAGCCTTCGCTGGCAAGTGGCAGGCCCAGCGCCAGACACTCATCACGGCGCAAAGCCTGCCAGCCTTCGAACTGCGGAAATACGCTGAAACCACCGTCAGACAAACGGTCCAGCCGGCGTGTGAGAGAGTCCTGATTGAACAACCAGTCGAGCATTATCGGTTCGGGCGCATCGATCAATTGCTCGCGCTTGAGCCAGATCGGGCTAATGAATGCGGGGGATTGCTGGGTCACGGTAAGCCAGTTCCGGCAGCCAACGAGGCCGCGAGCTTAGCATGATTGCAGGCCCCGACCGACCGCCGGTAGCGCGTGAGGTTATAGAATCGGACTTGCATCCGGGCGTGCCGATCAGTACAACGCCCGTTCAGACGGCAATCGACCGTCACACGCTATTCAGCCTGATAAACGAGAGAACCGAACATGAAGAAGTGGCAATGCATCGTCTGTGGCCTGATCTATAACGAAGCCGACGGCTGGCCGGATGACGGGATTGCGCCTGGTACGCTCTGGCAGGATGTGCCGGAAGACTGGCTGTGCCCGGATTGCGGTGTGGGCAAAATGGACTTTGAGATGATCGAAATCGGCTGATAGCAGCCAGCAGAAAAATAATGAATAGGGAAGAACAATGAGCGCACCTGTGGTCATCATCGGCACCGGCCTTGCGGGTTACAACCTCGCCCGAGAGTTTCGCAAACTGGACGCAGACACGCCGCTGCTATTGATCACGGCCGATGATGGGCGGTCCTATTCCAAACCGATGCTTTCCACCGGCTTTGGCAAAAACAAGGAAGCCGACGGGTTGAGCATGGCCGAGCCCGGTGCAATGGCCGATCAGCTCAAGGCTGAAATTCGCACGCATACGCGGATCAGCGGGATCGACCCGGGTCACAAGCGTCTGTGGATCGGTGAAGAAGCGGTTCACTACCGCGATCTGGTGCTGGCCTGGGGGGCTGAAACCATCCGCGTACCGGTGGACGGTGATGCAGGCGATGCGATTTTCCCGATCAACGACCTTCAGGACTACGCCCGTTTTCGAGCGGCTGCGGCGGGAAAGCGTCGGGTTCTGATTCTGGGGGCCGGGCTTATTGGTTGCGAGTTTGCCAACGATCTGATTCTGGGCGGCTATGAAGTGGATCTGGTCGCGCCGTGCGAGCAGGTCATGCCAACCCTGTTGCCACCTGCCGCTGCGGCTGCGGTAAAGACCGGCCTTGAAAGCCTGGGTGCACGTTTCCACCTGGGCCCGGTGCTGACCCGCCTGAATCGCAGTGCTGATGGCCTGCAAGCGCACTTGTCGGACGGGCAGGTGATTGACTGCGACCTGGTGGTTTCGGCCATTGGTCTGCGCCCACGCATCGATCTGGCCGCTGCCGCGGGCTTGCAGACGGGGCGCGGTATTCTGGTGGATCGCCAGTTGCAGACCTCCCACGCCAACATCCATGCGTTGGGTGACTGCGCTGAAGTCGATGGCCTCAACCTGCTCTATGTCATGCCGTTGATGAGCTGCGCTCGGGCGTTGGCCCAGACGCTGGCCGGAACGCCAATGGCCGTAAAATATGGCCCCATGCCGATCACAGTAAAGACGCCAGCCTGCCCGCTGGTGGTTTCGCCGCCACCGCGTGGCACCGACGGCCGCTGGAGTGTCGAAGGGCAGGGGGCTGATATCAAGGCGCTGTGTCATGACGCAGATGGCAACCTGCTGGGCTATGCGCTGACCGGTGCGGCAGTTATGGAAAAACTCGCACTGAACAAGGTTTTGCCTGCGTTATTGGCATAATTTCGCGTCATTTTGTCGGATAGACCACGTATTTTTGTCAATAAACTCCGCCTGCGCACTGGCGCGGGCTGGTTCGGCATGCCATCCTCGGTCTTGTCTGCCGCTACGTAGAGCCGTCGCGGCGCCTTGTTGCCGTTTTTTACAAAGCGGCGCGGGACATAAAAACAAAAAACCGTAAAAGAGGCTTCATATGCGTAAACCAGAAGTTGCAGCCGCCATTGCTGAAAAGGCGGATCTCACCAAAGAACAATCCAATCGTGTTCTCAATGCCATCCTTGAAGAGATTACTGGCGCACTGCACCGTAAGGACAGTGTCACGCTGGTAGGCTTCGGTACTTTTCTGCAACGCCATCGCGGTGCCCGGACTGGCAAGAACCCACAGACCGGGGAGCCGGTTAAAATCAAGGCAAGCAACACAGTGGCCTTCAAACCGGGGAAAGCCCTGAAAGACAGCGTCAACCCTTGACACCCTGTTGTGCGCCTCGGCGGGAGGCGGGCAACTCACAGGCGGGCATACCAATCAGACTGGGTGCCCGCTTTTTGTTTGTGTCGTTTGTACCGCCGATGATTCGTAGAAACGCTCAGTGAGAATTGTCCTACTCAATTTCGTATGAATGCCTTCTCAAACCCCGGCTTTGCCTGACTTTTTCTTATTGCTGATTCCCTTAGAGTCCCGCCCTTGCTGCACCCCTTCAATTACTCTTGGGAAATCTCGAATGAAAAAGCTATGGAAGTTTGCTGCTGTTGCAACTCTGATCGCCGCTACCAGCGGCTGCGTGAGCTACAACGTCAGCCAGCCAAGCGCACCGCTGGAAGGCACGGTCAAAACCGACCTCAAGGCGGACGTCAAGGTAGGCGGTACCATCAGCGGCGAGTCGTCCACCAATGTGTTGTTCAATTTCCTGAGTTTCGGCGGCGATAACGAGTTCGCCGATGGCGTGACCTACGGTGGTGCAAGTGGCGGTGGCGGCCTGGGTCTGGCGCTGCCTGATCCTGTCTCGACGACCAAAGCGGCAGCCGCCTTCAAGGCGGTTAAATCCTCCGGTGCCGATCTGATCGTCGCGCCGCGTTATGAAGTCAGCATCAAGGACTACTTCATCTTCAAGAAGGTTGATGTAAAGGTCACCGGCAGCAAAGGCAACATCAACAGCATTCGTTAATGCTGTCGTGATGCTGCTTCCCACGCGAAGCAGCATCCTTGCGTTCAACAAGTGTTTTGTACCGATCTCCCTCGAAATTCATCTTGTCCTACAGGTTTTGGGCCAATAAACCGCTACACTGCCACGCCGATCCTGATCACCGGATCCAGTGCGTACAGAGGCCGAGCATGAAGTTTCGTTTTCTATTGTGGATGCTGGGCCTGCTAATGGCCCGCGCCAGTCGTAACAACCCCGCGTTCCAGCAGCAGTTGGCTGGCAAGGACCTGACATTTCAGTTACAGACCGCAGATGGCAAAATCGCGCGTCACTTCGTGGTGCACGATCAGCGCATTCGCAGTGCCAGCGGTGTGGTTGCAGAGCCAGCCTTTGCCATCTCGTTTCGCGATGCGGCCTTTGGCTTTGACACCCTCCAGGCGAAGAACAAGCAGCTGGCGTTCATGAAGGGCATTCAGGACAAGGATATTCAGATCAAGGGCAACCCGGCCCTGGTGATCTGGTTCCAGGGCCTGGTCAAATACCTCAAGCCGAAAAAGAAAGCTGCCTGATCACGGCAGTTGCAGCCCGCCTGCCGCCTTATGCAGCGCCCGAAGGTGCTCGGACACCTGTTTGAGGTTGGCTTCGTTGGCTGCAATTTCCTTGGCGCGGTCTGGCTCCAGCAGGGCGCGCACTTCCTTGTCGAGATCGCCGGTCAGACGCTTGAGTTGTTTCTGGCGTTGACTGCTTTCTGCTTCAAGCCGCTGCCATTCCCCCGCCTGTGGCAAACCGTACCCGCCGCTGCCGAGCAGCTCGGCTGGCCGGCTGAGAAAGCCACTGCTGGCGAGGATCTCCTGTAGCGTTTTGGTGGCGTTGGAGACTTTGCCGTCTTTCACTTCGCGTGCACCGAGATAGCTCTGTTTCACTTCGTCCTGGGCCAACAGCAGTTGCCTGCGCAGGCTGGCCTGCTCCAGCAGCAGAATCGCAGCACTGGTACGCAGATCGGCTTTGTCGAACCACTGACTGCGCTCACTGGCTGGCAGGGCCATCCATTCTTCCACGGTGTTCTGCTTGATCGGCAGGTGCTTCTTCAAAACCTCGAACATGGCTTGATAGCGGTCACGGTAGGAATCGAACCGGTAGCCCAGTCGCAATGCTTCCTTCGGGTCATCCAGCACACTGGTATCGGCCAGCCCTCGGCCTTTGAGGACTTCAAGCAGTCCGTTGGGCAAAATGCTGTCCAGGCCGAGGAGCTTGGGATTGTGCGTACCGGCGCGCAGCAGTTTGAGGTTTTCAACGGCGCAGTTGTTCGAGAGGAAGTAGTAATTGCCGTCGTAGCTCCAGTGCATCTCGGCAGCGTGCTGAACCAGCCCTTCGATTTCCGGGCGCGACAGCTTGATTGGCACGGAGGCCAGGCTGCGCAGTTCGGTCTTGGTGTATTCATCGATGACCTGCGCCAGCGGCAAGACGAACAACCGTGACGGGTAGGCACCCATCAGGCCGTCCCAGCTCGATAGCTGTACATCGCCGACGAATGCCCGATAAGACAGGACCAGATGCTGGTCAAGGTCCAGGCGGCAGTCCGGCCCGCGAGGACGACCGGGTTTGCAGATCACCAGGCGCAACATGCTGTGGCCCCAGCGGCTCGCCCAGTTCTGATTCGCCTCGGCGAGTAGATAATCCACCGCGTAGACCCGCTCAGGGTCCAGCTTGCCCAGCGGCTCTCGGCCAAAGTCGCTACCGGCATTCAGATAAGGGTAGTACGTGGGGCATTCATCCCGTGCTGCGGGTGCCCAGCCAAAGCGCTCTTTGTAATACGCATACAGCGCCGGGCGACGACAGGCGTAGGCCGGGTCGAGGAGGAAATACTCCATGTTCACGGCCACGAATTCCAGCGGGCTGGTGGTTTCGTAGATATCCGGGCTGCGGGCGACCTGGCCGTTATGTTCTTCGCGTTCGCCGCGACGTCCGACGTATTGCTGCCAGCCCGCCAGGTCCAGCAGGCGAGGGTCGTCACTGAGGGTAAAGCGTCGCTCGGTCTGACCTCGGCAATTGTCGGGCAGGCCGATCTTGCCCAGAGAGCTGTTGCGCGACCCGCAGCGGAAGATAGCCGAGCGCTCGGCAGGCGACCACAGGCGAGCGCGATCGTATACGTGGGTCAGCTCATGCAGGACGGTGGCGAGCAACTCCTGGCGCACCGTTCCGTGTGGACGGCCTGTCTGGGCGGTGGCTGCCGAACCGTCGGTCAACGAGGCCAGCAAGTGGCTGTTGAGATATAACTGATAAGGGCCGGCTGCCTGACCGTAGGCGTTTTGCGGCATGTCACTGGACCAGCTTACTTCGACGGTTCGGTCCAGTGCTTCGACGAAGCTGGGCGGCAGCGCGTGCATGGCTTCGTCGAGCAGCGTCTGGCTGGCTTGTTGTTGCGGCGCATCGAGGCCGTCAGTGTGCAGTTCCAGCTTCAGGCTGGCAAAGGCATGCGTCCCGACCAGCGACAGCGCGCCAGCAAGCAGCCAGGCGCGAAATCGCCTCACAATGCGAGGATTGCTTCAGCCAGGGTCTGATCGCTTGCGCCGCGTGCTTCCGGTACGCGGGTGCGCAGCGTATCGAAGGCAGCATCCAGCTGGGCACCGTGGATGTCACCGCCGCTGGCAACGTAACTGGCGGCGTCGTCCTTGGCCTGGAGCACGACTTTGGAGTCGCGAATCGATGTGGTGGTGTCCGAGGTGAAATCAATGGTACGGCCAAACGCGCGAACGATGATGTTGCTCGTGGCCACAACGGTCTGAGCCTGAGCAAAGTCGGCCAGCAATAACAGGCCAAGGGAAGCAGCAATCAGCGGGGTACGCATGTAGTGACGTCTCCAGTTACGCAAAGAGGGGAAAGTGGCTATTGGACGAGGATTGCCTGCGCCAGTTCAAGGTCGCTGACACGAAGTTTTGCATCTGCCTGACGCAGGGCGTGCAGCGCGGCCTCAAGCCGGGCACAGCGTATCTCTCCGTCGCTGGCGATGAACGCAGCAGCGTCGTCTCGGGCAGCCACGATGAGCTTGTTATCAAAAGGTGCTGTTGTGACCTGACTGGTGACATAGCCGGTCTTGACCAGACCTTGCGTGGTCGTATCGAACGCTTGAACCTGACTGATACACATCAGGCTGGCAATGGGTGCGATAAACAGAAGGTGCAGTAAACGCATTACTTTCACGAACCGGCAAAACAGGTAGCAAGGCTAGCGCAATGCTCTGGCCAGAGCTACCCCGGCACGCGGCCGGGGCGCGACGGTCAGATGGCCAGAATGGCCTGGGCCAGTTGGCTGTCGGTCGCTTGCAGTTCAGGCAGAACCTGACGGATGTGCTGCAGCGCGCCTTCGAGGCGGGCGCTACGGATGTCGCCAGAACTGGCCACGAAGCTGGCGGCATCGTCACGGGCGGCCAGAACGATCTTGTCGTCTTTCAGGGAAGAGGAAACGTTGGACGTGGCACGCGTCGATGCATTGACCGCATCCACCACTGCGTCAGTGGTCACGATAAAGCTGGAGGCGTTGGCACCTGCAGCAGCAGTCAACAGGAAGGCAGCGCCGAGGGTACGTAGCAGAGACATGATCGAGTTCCATTGTGGGCAAAAGGGCACAGGCTGCCTGCGAAGCCGAAGGGCCGAGGTAGAGCGCTAGACTATCCCACCGATAGCGCGCTTGTCATGGCAGTCGATGGTTGCAGCTTGCACAGTTTGCATTATTTGGTAACTGTACTTGCAGATTTTTAATTATTTGAAACTGTACTGTTGCTGGCAATCCGTTGAATCCCTGCCCGAAAACGACAAAACCCGTCTCGGTTGCCTGAGACGGGTCTTGTATGAAGCAATTCGGGTTGCTGGTGAGAGACTTGAAGGTCTGGGACCAGCGAGCGCTGATTTAGCGCCAGAACGGCTTGCTCAGCTCTTCGTAACGCTGGGATTCGCTGATACCGGCGTCAGCCAGCAGGCGTGCATCCAGACGAGCCAGTTGATGGCGGCTGGACAGGCGACGCTGCCAGAGCATCAGGTTGGCGAATGCGCGCAGAGGCAAAGAAGCTTTTGCAGTGGTAACGGTGCTTTCGCTGAACAGATCGGAACTGATTGTACGTTCCATGGTGTGACTTCCTTCCGCTTGTGGCGGGATAAGTGAGTTGCTTGACTGGTGCCCATTTTCCTCGGACGCGTCCAGCTTCGATAGACACAGTTCACTTGTATTGTGAGGGTTCAGTTAACTGTGATCGGGCACTGTTTTGTTCATAAATGGGGCAACTGTACCGGTCAGCACTATATGAGTGCATTTTGTGATCGATTATGGTGATTTTGGCGATTTGAAGCAGTTTTATGACCGGTACAGCAGTACAGTTTTTAAAGAAGACGTTGAGTGCGAGCAGGAAGTGAGTCGGGAAAGGTCTCGTTCACTTCCAACTGTCCTGTTCAGCCCGGCAGCATGCGCCCGGTTTCTTCCAGGTTGATGTGCCAACTCAGTGCTTCACGCAGGATGTGCGGGGTATGGCCGCCCAGCACGCAAGCAGCACTGAAATAGGCGTTCAGCGCGTCGCGGTAATCCGGGTGTACGCAGTTGTCGATGATGACCCGCGCGCGTTCGCGCGGGGCCAGGCCGCGCAGATCTGCCAGGCCCTGCTCGGTGACCAGAATGTCGACGTCATGCTCGGTGTGGTCGACATGGCTGACCATCGGCACAACGCTGGAAATCGCGCCGGCCTTGGCAATCGACTTGGTGACGAATATCGCCAGGTGCGCATTGCGCGAGAAATCTCCCGAGCCGCCAATGCCGTTCATCATGCGCGTCCCGCACACGTGGGTAGAGTTCACGTTGCCATACAGGTCGAATTCCAGCGCAGTGTTGATGCCGATGATGCCCAGGCGGCGGATCACCTCGGGGTGATTGGAGATCTCCTGGGGTCGCAATACCAGCCTGGACTTGTAGCGGTTGAAGTCGGCAAAGACTTCCGCGTGTTTGGCCGCCGACAACGTCATGGAGCTGCCTGAAGCAAAGGTCAGTTTGCCCGCGTCGAACAGGTCGAATGTCGAGTCCTGCAGCACCTCGGAGTACATGGTCAGGTCAGTGAAGGGGGATGCCAGCAGGCCGTGCATCACGGCGTTGGCGATGTTGCCGATACCCGCTTGCAGTGGCATCAGCTTGTCGGTAAGCCGGTCTTCGCGCACTTCCTTCTTGAAGAACTCCACCAGATGGTTGGCGATGGCCTGCGTATCCGCGTCAGGTGGGGTGACGGTGGACGGTGAATCTGGTTGATTGCTGATGACAATGCCGACGATCTTCGCCGGGTCGATCTTCACTGCATGGCTACCGATGCGCGAGTCTGCTTCCAGCACCGGAATCGGCAGGCGCGTCGGCCGGTAGCTAGGTATATAGATGTCGTGCAGGCCTTCCAGCTCCAGCGGCTGCGACAGGTTGATTTCCACGATGACCTGCTTGGCCAGAATCGCGAAGCTGGCCGAGTTGCCGACGGAAGTACTGAGCACCAGATGGCCTTCCTCGGTGATCGCAACACATTCGATCACCGCCAGGTCCACCGCCTTGATCTGCCGGTTGCGCAGCATCTCGACGGTATCGGACAAGTGCTGATCGATGAACATCACCGTGCCGTTGTTGATCGCCTTGCGCAGTGTGCTGTCGACCTGAAAGGGCATGCGCCGGGACAGCACGCCGGACTCGGTCAGTTGCTTGTCCAGGTCATTGCCCAGGCTGGCACCGGTCATCAGGCTGATTTTCAGCGGTGTCACTTTGGCGCGCTCGGCCAGCGCATGGGGCACGGCCTTGGCTTCGCCTGCGCGGGTGAAGCCACTCATGCCGACGGTCATGCCGTCTTCAATCAAGGCGGCAGCGTCGGCTGCGCTCATAACCTTGCTCATCAGGGAGGGCAGGCGGATACGGTCACGGTACATGAATTCTGTCTCGTAGATAGAAGCGAGCGACAAGTCTAGAGCGTTGAACGGGGTTCGTCCTGCTACCAAGGTCGCATTTGAGGGCTCTAATTGGCGGCTTTCAGCGCAAAACACTGTTACGCGAAATGTAAAAAGCCCCGATCGCCAAGCGAGCCGGGGCTTTAATGAGGCAGGGTCAGGCTAGGCGTTTTCGACGGCCTTCACCATGTCCTCGATCACCTTTTTGGCATCTCCGAACACCATCATGGTTTTATCCAGATAGAACAGCTCGTTATCCAGACCTGCGTAACCGCTGGCCATCGAGCGTTTGTTGACGATGATGGTCTTGGCCTTGAATGCTTCCAGAATCGGCATCCCGGCAATGGGCGATTTCGGATCGTTCTTGGCGGCCGGGTTGACCACGTCGTTGGCACCGAGCACCAGCACCACATCGGCCTGGCCGAACTCGGAGTTGATGTCGTCCATCTCGAACACCTGATCGTAAGGCACTTCGGCTTCTGCCAGCAGTACGTTCATGTGCCCCGGCATGCGCCCGGCCACCGGGTGAATCGCGTACTTCACCGTGACGCCACGGTGTACCAGCTTCTCCGTCAGTTCCTTGAGTGCATGCTGCGCGCGCGCGACTGCCAGCCCGTAACCCGGCACGATGATCACGGTGTCGGCATTGGTCAGCAGGAACGTGGCATCGTCTGCCGAGCCGGATTTCACCGGGCGGGCTTCCTTACTGCCAGCCGGTCCTGCCGAATCCGTTGCGCCACCGAAGCCACCGCCAATTACATTGAAGAACGAGCGGTTCATCGCCTTGCACATGATGTAAGACAGGATCGCGCCCGAGGAGCCGACCAGCGATCCCGCGATAATCAGCATCGAGTTGTTCAGCGAAAAACCGATACCGGCCGCTGCCCAGCCTGAATAGCTGTTGAGCATCGAGACCACTACAGGCATGTCGGCACCGCCAATCGGGATGATCAGCAGCACACCGATCACGAACGCCAGCGCGAGCATGATCGCAAAGGCAGTAAGGCTGCCGGTGAACATGAAGGTCAGACCAAAGAACAGCGTGGCCAGACCGAGCGCCAGGTTGAGTTTGTGCTGCCCGGCAAACTGTACCGGTGCGCCTTGAAACAGACGGAATTTGTATTTGCCCGACAGTTTGCCAAAAGCGATGACCGAACCCGAGAAGGTGATCGCGCCGATGGCTGCTCCGAGGAACAGCTCCAGACGATTGCCCGCGGGAATGGCATCGCCGAGATGACCAACGATGCCCAGTGACTGAGGCTCGACTACAGCGGCGATGGCGATGAATACCGCTGCCAGGCCGATCATGCTGTGCATGAATGCGACCAGCTCAGGCATTTTGGTCATTTCGACGCGCTTGGCCATGATCGAGCCAGCGGTCCCGCCCACCAACAGGCCAACCACAATGTAGCCAATGCCGGCACTGGTACCTTCAGCGGTAGACAGTGCAGCCAGTTTGAACACCAGCCCGATTGTGGTGATGACCGCCAGCCCCATGCCAAGCATGCCGAACAGATTGCCGCGGCGTGAGGTGATGGGGTGTGACAAGCCTTTGAGTGCCTGGATAAAGCAGATCGACGCGATCAGATACAGCAGAGTGACCAGATTCATGCTCATGACTTCGGCGCCTCATCCTTTGCCTTGGGGGCCTTTTTCCTGAACATCTCCAGCATCCGCCGAGTGACCAGAAAGCCGCCAAACACATTCACTGCGGCCAGCGCGACGGCCAGCGTGCCCATGGTTTTGCCCAGCGGCGTCACCGTCAGGGCGGCGGCGAGCATCGCACCAACGATGACAATGGCGGAGATAGCGTTGGTAACGGCCATGAGCGGCGTGTGCAGCGCGGGCGTGACGTTCCAGACCACGTGGTAGCCGACATAGATTGCCAGTACGAAAATGATCAGGTTGTAGACGCCGGGGGAAATCAGCTCTTCCATTGGTGTGTCCTCAGCCGTTCTTGCGCACGACTAGCCCGTCGCGGCACATCAGGCATGCGGCGACGATGTCGTCTTCGAGGTTGATCGAGAATGTGCCGTCCTTGTCGAACAGCAGCTTCGTGAAGTCCAGCAGGTTGCGGGCATAGAGTGCAGAAGCATCGGCTGCGACCAGCGCTGGCAGGTTGGTGTGGCCGACGATGGTCACACCGTGCTCGACGACGACTTGATCCGCCACAGTCAGTGGGCAATTGCCACCTTGTGCGGCGGCCAGGTCGATGACCACCGAGCCGGGCTTCATCTGCGCCACGGTTTCGGCGCTGAGCAGCACCGGTGCCTTGCGGCCGGGGATCAGGGCGGTAGTAATAACGATGTCCGCCAGTCTGGCCCGCTCGTGAACCGCTGCGGCCTGGCGTTGCATCCAGCTGGCAGGCATCGGGCGGGCGTAACCGCCAACGCCTTCGGCGCATTCACGCTCTTCTTCGGTCTCGTAGGGCACATCAATGAACTTGGCACCCAGCGACTCGATCTGCTCCTTCACTGCCGGACGCACATCCGAGGCCTCAACCACGGCACCCAGCCGTTTGGCGGTGGCGATGGCCTGCAGGCCCGCGACGCCTGCGCCCAGGATCAGCACCCGTGCGGCTTTTACGGTGCCGGCAGCGGTCATCAGCATGGGCATGAAGCGCGGGTAGTGATGTGCGGCAAGCAGCACGGCCTTATAGCCTGCGATATTGGCCTGCGAAGACAGCACATCAAGGCTCTGCGCGCGGGAAGTGCGCGGCGCGGCTTCCAGGGCGAACGCGGTGATGCCCTGTGCGGCCATCTTGCCGATGAGTTCATTGTTGAAGGGGTTGAGCATGCCGATGACCACCGAGCCGCTCTTGATCAGGCTCAGCTCATTGTCATCGGGCGCTACAACCTTGAGGATCAACTCGCCCGCAAACGCTTCGGTTGCGCTCCCAATCACAGCGCCTGCAGCTTCGTAAGCGCTGTCCGGAACGCTCGCCTGAATGCCTGCGCCGCTCTGCACGGTAATCCTGTGCCCTTGGCTGATCAGCTTTTTGATGGTTTCCGGGGTAGCAGCTACCCGGGTTTCGCCCGCTTGCGTTTCGAGAGGAACACCAATGTGCACGACAAATCTCCTGCGCGATTTTTTATCGTTCGTGTGTAGGCCAGTGCACTACGGCTGGTGCATCTGGCATGGCCAGGCAGCACGCCCCTTTCCAGCAGGGGCGGGGCATTTTGCAGGTGAAGTTTGCGGGCTTCAATATATTCTGTAACGAAACTATAGATGAACTACAAGTCACACTGTGACCTATTGTCGCAGCAATTGAATGCAGGCCATTGCCTGTATGGGTTTTGGCGCTATTCCGCACAAAAAATGGTGATTAATATTTTTTGCTCGAAAATCTCGCATTTTTGCCAAATAAGGCAAAAGACCCTGTAATTATTAGGCGTTAAGTCGTTTTTTGCGCTGAGCGAAAAGTTGTTGCGAGGCGACATAAGCTTATATCTGTAGGTGTCGATTACCAATTACTACCTGAAGTGCTGCTCAGGCCTGGTCCTGAGGGAGCTGGTAATTCCGGGCCTGAGCGACCAGCCAGTCGCGAAATGCGCTGAGTGACGCCGACTCCACTTTGCGCTCGGGAATCATCAGGTGGTAGGCCTTACTGCCAGGCAGCGAACAGGCGTTGGCGATCACCAGGCGCATTTCATGCAGTTCGTGCTGAATAAGGAAGGGCGGGATCAGTGCCACACCCATGTCGTGCATGGCCGCCTGCGCGAGCATCGAAAACAGCTCATAGCGAGGGCCGGTCATGTCGCGGGCCACATCCATGCCCTGCGCGTTGAACCATTGCCGCCACGCATAGGGGCGGGTGGTTTGTTGGAGCAGTGGCAGCTCGGCGAGCTCGCTTGCTTGCAGACGGTCTCGCCCGTTCAGGAAAGAGGGGCTGCAGACCGGCATGGAGTTTTCACCCATCAGCCGATGCGAGTGGGTGCCGGACCAGTCGGCGTCGCCGAAATAGATAGCAGCATCGAAGTCGGTGTCAGCAAACAGAAAGGGGCGCGTGCGGTTGGTCAGGTGAACCGTGACATCGGGGTGCTTGTGCTGGAAGTCTTTCAAGCGCGGCAGCAGCCATTGAGTGCCGAACGTCGGCACCACGGCGAGTTCGATGGCGTTGGCGCCTTGTTGGCCCATGACAGACAGGGTGTCGCGCTCGACTGCGTCCAGTTGTTGGGCCACGCGACGACTATAGGAAAGCCCGGCTTCCGTGAGCTTCACCCCCCTTCGAGAGCGCCGGAACAGCTCAACGCCGAGAAACTCCTCAAGCCCGCCAATCTGTCGGCACACCGCGCCTTGTGTCAGGGACAGTTCATGAGCGGCCTTGGTAAAGCTTTCGTGTCGGGCGGCAGCTTCGAAACTTACCAGTGCAGTGGTGCTGGGTATTTTGCGTCTCATATCCTTTCTTCTCACTGGTCTTTTTGTTATGCGGGCCTGAAGCGGCTCTTGGAGTGAGAAATTAGCACAACAGGTTGATAAAACCTCGTTTGTCGCCGGGGGACGCCAGGACTAGGATCATTACAGGATTTTTCAGCTGAACGTGAGGAACAGGCATGAGCGGTAAAGCAAGTTTTAACTGGATCGACCCATTGCTGCTGGATCAACAGCTCACTGAAGAAGAGCGCATGGTTCGCGACACTGCCGAGCAGTTCGCCCAGAGCAAGCTGGCCCCGCGCGTGCTGGAAGCGTTCCGTCACGAGAAAACCGACCCGGCCATCTTTCGCGAGATGGGCGAAGTGGGGTTGCTGGGCGCAACGATTCCGGAAGCGTTTGGCGGCAGCGGCCTGAATTACGTCTGTTATGGGCTGATCGCCCGTGAAGTCGAGCGTATCGATTCAGGCTATCGATCAATGATGAGTGTGCAGTCCTCACTGGTCATGGTGCCAATCAATGAATTCGGTACGCAGGCCCAGAAAGAGAAATACCTGCCCAAGCTCGCCTCGGGTGAATGGATTGGCTGCTTTGGCCTGACCGAGCCCAACCATGGTTCAGACCCAGGGGCGATGATTACTCGTGCCCGAAGTGTCGAGGGTGGTTATCGCTTGAGCGGTAGCAAGATGTGGATCACCAACAGCCCGATCGCGGATGTGTTTGTGGTGTGGGCCAAGGACGATGCCGGCGATATCCGCGGCTTCGTTCTCGAAAAAGGCTGGGCAGGTCTGAGCGCCCCGGCTATTCATGGCAAGGTCGGTTTGCGTGCGTCGATCACTGGCGAGATCGTCATGGATAACGTGTTCGTGCCTGAAGAAAACATCTTCCCGGACGTACGCGGCCTGAAAGGTCCGTTCACCTGTCTCAATTCTGCGCGCTACGGTATCTCCTGGGGCGCGCTGGGTGCGGCGGAGTTCTGCTGGCACACCGCGCGGCAATACACCCTCGACCGGCAACAATTTGGGCGTCCGCTGGCGGCCAATCAGCTGATCCAGAAAAAGCTGGCGGACATGCAGACTGAAATCACTCTGGCGCTGCAAGGCTGCCTGCGTTTGGGGCGCATGAAAGACGAAGGTACGGCTGCCGTAGAGATTACCTCGATCATGAAGCGCAATTCCTGCGGCAAGTCGCTGGATATAGCGCGCATGGCTCGCGACATGCTGGGCGGTAACGGTATCTCGGACGAGTTCGGCATCGCCAGGCACCTGGTCAATCTGGAAGTGGTGAATACCTACGAAGGTACGCACGATGTGCATGCGTTGATTCTTGGGCGTGCGCAGACCGGCATTCAGGCCTTCTATTAAGGAGGGCTGATCATGGGGGCGCTTTCACATATCCGGGTGCTCGACTTGTCGAGGGTCCTGGCCGGGCCTTGGGCCGGGCAGATCCTCGCTGACCTGGGGGCTGACGTCATCAAGGTCGAGCGACCAGGATGTGGCGATGACACTCGTTCGTGGGGGCCGCCGTTTCTTCAGGATGCGGCCGGTCAGAACACCACCGAGGCGGCTTACTACCTGTCGGCCAATCGCAACAAGCAGTCGATCACCATCGACTTCACGCGGCCGGAAGGGCAGAAGCTGGTACGGGAGCTGGCGGCGAAGTCGGATATTGTCATCGAGAACTTCAAGGTCGGTGGGTTGGCGTCTTATGGGCTGGATTACGAATCGCTCAAGGCTGTTAATCCTCGCCTGATCTATTGCTCCATTACCGGTTTCGGTCAGAGCGGGCCGTATGCGACGCGCCCGGGTTACGACTTCATGATTCAGGCGCTTGGCGGCCTGATGAGCCTTACCGGTCTGCCGGAGGGTGAGGAGGGCGCGGGCCCGGTGAAGGTTGGCGTTGCGCTGACCGACATTCTTACAGGTCTGTATTCGACAACTGCCATTCTCGCCGCCCTGGCTCATCGCGATCAAAGCAATACAGGGCAATACATTGATATGGCACTGCTCGACGTGCAGGTGGCGTGTCTGGCCAATCAGGCCATGAACTACCTGACCACGGGCGTGGCACCCAGGCGCTTGGGTAATGCTCATCCCAATATAGTGCCGTATCAGGCTTTTCCTACAGCAGATGGCGACCTGATCCTTACTGTGGGGAATGACAGTCAGTTCAGAAGGTTTGCCGAAGTGGCGGGGCAGCCACAGTGGGCTGATGATTCGCGCTTCCTGACCAACAAGCTGCGCGTGGCTCATCGTGCCGAACTGATTCCGTTGATTCGTCAGGTTACCGTGTTCAAGACCACTACCCAGTGGGTTGACGAGCTTGAAGCGGCTGGCGTGCCGTGCGGGCCGGTCAATGACCTTGCTCAAGTGTTTGCGGATCCACAGGTTATGGCGCGCGGGCTCGCTATAGAGATGCCGCACGCGCTGGGCGGGCGCGTTCCGCAGGTCGCCAGCCCGATAAGGCTATCGGAAACGCCAGTCGAATATCGAAGGGCGCCTCCTTTGTTGGGCGAGCACACGGCGCAAGTGCTTCAAGAGCTATTGGGGCTTGAGGGTGAAGCGGTTGCCTTGCTGCGCAAGTCAGGGGTCGTGTAGCTATATAGAAGAAAGCGTTTGTGAAGGGCTTTTCTATATAGCTACAGGGCCTTAACGGTTAATTTCGGTGTTTTTGAAATTAACGGTTGACGCCCTCTGTGATCTGTCTATAATTCGCCCCACTTCCGGCGCAGACG
>NZ_JAWHOO010000006.1:0-12682 GCF_032586855.1 Pseudomonas syringae group sp. J254-4
CCCCCGGATCAGTGACAGGGCGAAGGAACCCGACGAAGTCGGGCCGGAAACAGGAGCGAGGGGGTTTGGTTACTTTGCCCCGTCAAAGTCACTCGCCGAGGGGCGAAAAGGTGACCTGAGTCGGGCACCAATTCGCCTGATGTCGAAGAACCGCTGTGTGACGCAGAGCGTCACGAACTGCATGCCAACGCGGAGCATTGGCACGATAGTCATCGTTAGCCGCGAGCCATCACCAATACGTCTCCACCGCAACCTGCCCCGGCTTGCGTGACAGGCTCAGGCGCATGTCGCGCTGTTTGAGCAATGCGCGTGTGTCGTCGATCATCTGCGGGTTACCGCACAGCATCACCCGAGAATGCTCAGGTGTCAGTGCGATGCCTGCCGCGCGCTCGAGCTCTCCGTTTTCAATCAACTGCGTAATTCGGCCACTCAGTGCGCCCGGATGCTGTTCGCGGGTCACAGTCGGTAGAAACAGGAACTTGTCTGCGTATTCCGCCAGGTATTCACGCTGCATCAGTTCGCCAATCAACTGCTGATAGGCCAGTTCGCGGGACTCACGAACGCTGTACACCAGAATCACCCGTTCGAACTTCTCCCATACCTCGAAATCCTGAAGGATCGACAGGAACGGCGCGACACCCGTACCGGTGGATAACAGCCAGAGGTCGCGGCCATCGACAAAACGGTCCAGGGTCAGATAGCCAAACGCGAGTTTTTCCACCATCAATTCGTCGCCTTCGCGCAGACGGCTCAGTTCGCTGGTGAATTCGCCATCCGGCACCACGATGGAAAAGAACTCCAGAAACTCGTCGTGCGGTGAAGACACCATCGAGTAGGCACGCCATACGGTGGTGCCGTCGGCCTTGGTCACACCGAGGCGCGCAAACTGTCCTGCCCGAAAGCGAAAACCGGGATCGCGCGTGGTGCGCAGGGTGAACAGGTTGCTGGTCAGCGGCGTGACACGCTGCAGTGTCTGTCGGGTGAATTTGTCGTCACTGACGGTCATGGTGTGCTTTGAACTCCTGAATATGAAAAGCAGAACCCAGTGTCCCGCAAAGCGGGCCCGATAAACACCGGCTGTTTGTGGTGAATTACCCGGTCAGCCACCCTGCGGCTTAGAGTATTTGGTTCTTGAGTCAGCCAATGCCCGACCGAACCTCTACAGGGCAAATTGCCGCGACCTCTCTTGCACAGGGGTTCCAGCCAAAAGGCCGATAACACGCTGCCAAATGCCATCAGCCCATCCGTCCGGGTAATGTGCGCAGGCGCAGTTTGCGATGTTTTTGTTCCTAGACTGGATAAACGAACAGCAAGGTCTGGACACGTACTGCAAGGAGGCTACATGAACACAATGGAAATAAAATTTTCACAGCCCTCGCCAGCAAAAAACCTGACTCAGAGAGAAATCGAAGTCCTCAAGTGGTCCGCCGAAGGCAAGACAGCTGGCGATATCGCAATGATTCTCTGCCTGAAGGAGCGCACCATCCACTTTCACATTGCCAGCGCCATTCAGAAAATGGGCGTTTGCAACAAGACGGCTGCTGCCGTACAGGCCGCACTGAGCGGGATGTTCTGATAAAGCCGGCAGCCGAGCCGCAATCAAACAGGTATCAAAACGAAAAAATACGTAAAATCGTCTGTCTCGGCGAGCCCACCTGTCTTCGGGCTCACCGGCACACTTTCGATTGCACAGAGTTCTCCCGCCAATGCCCCTGCTCATCAGTCCTTTCGCTGAACTTGATCTCATTCGCCAACCCGAGCAACAGGATGAGCCGCTGCAGGCATTCGATGCTGCTGACGAGTACCTGCTCAATCATGTTGCAGAAACCGGACTGAGCCTGCAAAGCCGGGTGCTGGTGCTCAATGACAGTTTCGGCGCGCTGGCGGCGAGTCTGGCGTCTCATGCCACAGTGGTCAGCAGCACCGACTCTTTCCTGGCTGCACAAGGCCTGGAAAAGAACCTGGCACGCAATGGCATGAGCTATGACGCCGTACCGCACATCCCGGCCAGCGAGCCCTTGAACGGGCCGTTCGACTGGGTGCTGATCCGGGTGCCGAAGACTCTGGCGCTGCTCGAAGAGCAACTGATACGCCTGCAGGGTCAACTGGCACCGGGTGCTCGCGTTGTCGCTGCAGCCATGGTCAAGCATTTGCCACGTTCGGCTGGCGACCTGCTGGAGGAGTACGTAGGGCCGGTGCAGGCCTCACTGGCGGTGAAAAAAGCCCGGCTGCTGTTCGCTACGCCACAGCCCATGGAAGTGCGGACTTCGCCCTACCCGACCCGTTACCGTCTCGACGAGCCGGCCATCGAACTGCTCAGCCACGCCAATGTGTTCTGCCGCGACGGGCTGGACATCGGTACCCGGGCATTCCTGCCTTATCTGCCGAAAAACCTCGGCACCGCAAGGGTCGCCGACCTGGGATGCGGCAACGGCGTGCTGGCCATTGCAAGCGCGCTGGACAACCCGCAGGCGCACTACACGCTGGTCGACGAGTCGTTCATGGCCGTGCAATCGGCAGCCGAGAACTGGCGCGCAACGCTGGGCGAACGTGCGGTGGAAGTTCGGGCAGCCGACGGGCTGGACACTCAGGAACCTGACTCGCTGGATGTGGTGCTGTGCAACCCACCCTTCCATCAGCAACAGGTGGTGGGAGATTTTCTTGCCTGGCGCATGTTCCTCCAGGCGCGTGCCGCACTGGTGACCGGCGGCGCGCTGTATATCGTCGGCAATCGTCACCTGGGGTATCACACCAAGCTGTCACGCCTGTTCCGCGGCGTCGAGCAAGTGGCGGCCACGCCGAAATTCGTCATTCTGAAAGCACGCAAGTAATACCGCGCAAAAAAAGACCCTCTTGCCAGCGGGTGGCAAGAGGGTCGCAAAACGTGTCCGCAGACACGAACGGGAATTCGGAATCAGTGTGTCGTCAGGCCCGCTGCGCTCATGAACATGCGCATCAGGCTGGCTACGATGAACAGCGCAAATACGCTGCCCGCCCAGATCCCGACCAGCCAGGCCAGTCGTTGCCAGAGCGGCTTGCTCAGCGCCGGATCAGGATCGTGTATGGAATTTTTACCAGACATCGTCAATCTCCTCGGTTCGAACTAGTGATAACCGTCTGCAGCCGTCACCTTGCCGCGGAATACGTAGTAGCTCCAGAAGGTGTAGCCCAGGATGAACGGAATGATGAACAGCGTGCCGACCAGCATGAAGCCCTGGCTCTGCGGCGGCGCTGCGGCTGCCCAGATCGTTACCGAAGGCGGAATGATGTTCGGCCACAGGCTGATGCCCAGACCGCTGTAGCCCAGAAAAATCAGCAACAGGGTCAGCAGAAACGGCGTGTAGTGAGCATTGCGGGCCACCGCCTTGAACAGACCGTACATGGTCACCAGCACCAGAATGGGTACCGGCATGAACCAGAACAGGTTGGGCGTGCTGAACCAGCGATGGGCAATGTCCGCATGGGCCAGCGGCGTCCACAGGCTGACCACCGCCATGACCGCGAGCACGGCCAGTGCCAGAGGGCGGGCCAGATCATGCATCGCCTTCTGCAGCGAACCTTCGGTTTTCATGATCAGCCAGGTACAGCCCAGCAGTGCATAGGCGACGATCAGGGCCAGGCCGCAGAACATCGGAAACGGCGCGAGCCAGTCCAGTGAACCGCCTGCGAACTGGCGATTGACCACCGGAATGCCTTCAATGTAGGCGCCCAGTGCAACGCCCTGAAAGAAGGTTGCAGCCAGTGAACCGCCAATGAACGCCTTGTCCCAGAGGTGGCGTTTCTGTTCGGTCGCCTTGAAGCGAAACTCGAACGCCACGCCGCGAAAGATCAGGCCCATGAGCATGAACATCAGCGGCAGGTACAGCGCAGACAAGACCACCGAGTAGGCCAGCGGGAATGCACCGAACAGTGCCGCACCGCCCAGCACCAGCCAGGTCTCGTTGCCGTCCCAGACCGGCGCGACGGTATTCATCATCACGTCACGGTCGGAACTGTCTTTCATGAACGGGAAGAGAATCCCGATGCCCAGATCGAAGCCGTCCATCACCACGTACATCATGATGCCGAAGACGATGATGATGGCCCAGATCAGCGGAAGATCGATACCCATGGCTTAAATCCCCTTGCCGAGACGGTCAGGATGGTCGCCATCTTCTTCGCCTTCAACAGCAGCGGAGAGCGGACGGGCCGGAGTGCGTTGCTGGCCGGGGCCACCGTGAGGCACATGCTCGACATAGGCTTTTGGCCCCTTGCGAACCAGACGCATCATGTAGCCAAGACCTGCACCGAACAGCACGAAATACACGACCACGAACAGCACCAGAGTGATGCTCATCTGCGCCACGCTGTGGCCGGACGATGCATCAGCGGTGCGCAGCAAGCCATACACGACCCACGGCTGACGGCCTATCTCGGTGGTGAACCAGCCGGCGAGAATCGCGATCAGGCCAGACGGCCCCATCCACAGCGCCAGGTACAGGAACGGACGCGAGTTATACAGCGTGCCGCGCTTGCGCAGCCAGAGGCTCCACAGGCCGGTGAAGATCATCAGCATGCCGAGGGCGACCATGACCCGGAACGACCAGAATACGATTGTCGAATTAGGCCGATCCTCAGGCTTGAACTCCTTGAGCGCCGGCACTTGCTTGTCGAGGCTGTGAGTCAGGATCAGGCTGCCCAGGTACGGAATTTCCACCGCGAACTTGGTACGCTCTTCCTTCATGTCGGGAATGCCGAACAGGATCAGCGGGGTCGGTTCATCACCGACGTTCTCCCAGTGGCCTTCAATGGCGGCGATTTTCGCCGGCTGATGCTTGAGCGTGTTCAGACCGTGGAAGTCGCCGACCACTGCCTGAATCGGCGCAACCAGCAACGCCATCCACATGGCCATCGAAAGCATCTTGCGCACGGCGGGTGTATCGCGACCGCGCAACAGGTGCCAGGCAGCCGACGAGCCGACGAAGAACGCAGTTGCCACGAACGCGGCGATGGCCATGTGCGTCAGGCGGTACGGGAACGAGGGGTTGAAGACCACCGCGAACCAGTCGGTCGGAATGACACGGCCGTCGATGATCTCGAAACCTTGCGGCGTCTGCATCCAGCTGTTGGACGACAGAATCCAGAACGTGGAGATCAGCGTGCCAATGGCAACCATCACCGTGGAAAAGAAGTGCAGCTTACGGCCGACACGGTTCCAGCCGAACAGCATGACGCCGAGGAAACCCGCTTCCAGGAAGAAGGCGGTCAGTACCTCGTAGGTCAGCAACGGGCCGGTAACAGCACCTGCAAAGTCAGAGAAGCGGCTCCAGTTGGTGCCGAATTGATAGGCCATGACCAGTCCGGAGACCACGCCCATGCCGAAGTTGACGGCAAAGATCTTCGACCAGAAGTGGTACAGGTCACGGTAGACGTCATCGCGGGTCTTCAGCCACAGACCTTCGAGCACAGCCAGGTAGCTTGCCAGACCAATAGTGATGGCAGGGAACAGGATGTGAAACGAAATGGTGAATGCGAACTGAATTCGGGCGAGATCTATAGCCTCTAAACCGAACATAATATGTTCCTCTCTCAGATGAAACCTGTTGCCGGCTGTGAGCCAACAACGATTGCTCCCACGGTAATGAGTGCTTATGTTTCTTTATTCTGGCGTTTCCAATGGCGAAAACGCTGGCCGAAGCACTGATCACTGCCTGAACGCAATGATGCAGATCAATCGACCATGAAAGAGTAGTCCTGTTCAGCCGCTTGAGCCGTGTGGTCTATTGTCGCGTGGCGGGTTGTCTCACCTGCACAGCGCTTGCAGATGCGGAGTCCTTCCGGGCACCTATCGTTCCTCACGCTCCGCGTGGGAATGCCGTTCGTGACGCTCCGCGTCACCCCTGCGCCGCACTGCCTGCGCAGGAGGATGTAGAGCGTCACGCACTGCATGCCAATGCAGAGCATTGGCATGATAGGCCGTTGGATTTGCGCGCGCGGTTACAACAACTTGTCCAGCGTGATCGGAAACTCGCGTATCCGCTTGCCGGTGGCGTGGTAGATCGCGTTGGCAATCGCTGCCGGTACGCCCACAATGCCGATCTCGCCGACGCCTTTGGAACCCAGCGCGTTGACGATCTCGTCGTGTTCTTCGACAAACAGCACGTCAATGTCGCCGATATCAGCATTAACCGGAATATGGTACTCGGCCAGGCTGTGGTTCATCGGGCGACCCAGGGTGTGATCGAGCATCGCCTCTTCCTGAAGCGCCATGCCCATCCCCCAAACAACACCGCCCAGAATCTGGCTGCGCGCCATCTTCGGGTTCACGACCCTGCCCGCCGCCACTGCACTGACCACGCGATTGACCTTGATTGTGCCCAGGTCCTCGTCGACCAGCACTTCGACGAATACCGCCGAGTGCGTCGCCGCTGCGTAGGCTTCACGCTTCTTGTCCGGCTCGGCGTCTACCTGCACCTCAATCACGCCGCTGGCCTGAGAAGCCGCCAGTTCTGCCATCGACAGCACCTGATCGCCAAGGTACAGCTTGCCTGATTCAAAGCGAGCTTCATCCGGCGTAACAGACGCAAACTGCGGATGCAGCCCTTTGGCCACTTCCAGCACCTGACGCTGCAAGGCCTGACACGCCTGCTGCACCGCTGTACCCACTGAAGACACGGTAAACGAGCCGCCCTGCAAAGGCGCGGTCGGCAACGAAGAGTCACCCAACAGAAAGGTGACATTCTCCACATCGATGCCCGAAGCCTCAGCAGCGATCTGCGTCATCACGGTGTACGTCCCCGTACCGATGTCAGTGGTGGCACTGCTGACCACCAAAGTGCCATCAGCCTCAAGACGCGCCTTGGCGCTGGCTTTCATCTGCATAGCTTCCCAGACACCGCCCGCCATGCCCCAACCGACGAGTTGGCGACCTTGACGCATGCTGCGTGGCTCGGGGTTGCGACTTTCCCAACCAAAACGCTCGGCGCCCTGGCGATAGCACTCACGCAACTCTTTGCTGGAGTAAGGCTTGTCTTCGTTACCGTTGCGTTCGGCGTAATTGGTCAGGCGCAGACGCACAGGATCGATGGCCAGCGCACAGGCCAGCTCGTCCATGGCGCACTCCAGACCAATCATGCCCAATGCAGCACCCGGCGCACGCATATCCAACGGCGTGAACACGTCGAGCGGCACCAGTTTGTAGGTCAGTTGCACGTTATCGCAGTGATAGAGCATGCCGCTCCACTCGACAACATGCTCGCTGAAGTCCTCGAAACGCGAAGTCTGACCGATGGCTTCATGTCCAATGGCCAACAGACGACCGTTGGCAGCCGCCCCCAGACGCAAGCGCTGCACGGTGCGCGGGCGATAGCCGAAGGTGAACATCTGTTGTCGAGTCAGCGTCAGGCGCACCGAGCGCTTCAGATGCAACGCCGCCATCACCGCCAATGGCAGCTGATATTGCGGGCGCAGGCCTGAACCGAAGGCACCGCCGACAAAGGCTGCCAGCACGCGGATCTTGTCCTTTTCCAGACCGAAGACCTTGTGCAGGTAGTCCTGACAGTTCTGCGTACCCTGGGTCTTGTCGTGAATCTGCAAGCTGCCGTCGGCCTGATACAGGACTGTCGACGCGTGCGGCTCCATCGGGTTGTGGTATTCGCTGGGCGTGCTGTACGTCACGTCCACACTCAGCGCAGAGCTGGCCAGTTCACCCTCAAAGTTGCCACGCGGCGGCGGCAATTCGGCAGGCGCGTCATAGGCGGTGTCGAGCATGGCCTGAAGATCGGTCTGGTGCTCCTGCTGCTCGTATTCGATACGCACCAGCGAGCCCGCATGCCGCGCCAGTTCCAGCGTATCGGCAACGACCAGCGCCAGTGGCTGGCCGCTGTACATCACGTTGTCGTTGTAAAAAGGACGAAACGGCGAACCGTCAGCCGAATCGGCGTCCTCATAGTTTTCGTCGTAACTGGCCAGCCACGGTCGATTGGTATGATCGATAACAGCGACCACACCCGGAACCTTCATTGCCTCGCTCGTATCGATGCTGGCGACGCGCCCGTTGGCGATGGTGCTGGAGACCACGCTGGCATACAGCAGCCCTTCTTCAGGGTACTCACCGGCGTAGCGCGCGCCACCGGTCACTTTCAGTCGGCCGTCGACGCGGTCCACCGGCTTGCCCATTGGCGAAAATGGCTGGTTCATTGGGCGCTCCCTCCTGTTGCTGCGTCGCTCAAGGCGCGAATGATCGCGCGGCGCGCCAGCCTGACTTTGAAACCGTTATGTTCAAGAGGCTGCGCGTGCTCAAGCATGGCGTCTGCCGCAGCGGCGAAGTTCTCGCGAGTGACCGGTTTACCGATCAGCAGCGCTTCGACCGCCTTGTCGCGCCATGGCTTGTGCGCGACACCACCCAGCGCCAGACGCACGTCGCGTACCACGTCACCGTCCAGATCGATGGCAGCAGCGACCGATACCAGGGCAAACGCATAGGACGCACGGTCACGAATCTTCAGATAAGCGTTGTGACTGGCAAAGCCCTGTGCAGGCAGCTCGACCGCGATGATCAACTCATCATCGGCCAATTGATTGTCGCGTTGCGGCGCATCACCCGGCAGGCGGTGGAAATCCGCGAACTCTATGGTGCGACGACCGGCACGTCCTTCGACATGCACCACAGCCTCCAGCGCAGCGAGGGCAACGCACATATCGGATGGATGCGTGGCGACACATTCGTTACTGGCACCGAGGATCGCGTGAATGCGGTTCAGACCTTCACGCGCCGGGCAGCCGCTACCCGGCTCACGCTTGTTGCACGGCACACCGGTGTCATAAAAGTAATAGCAACGGGTGCGTTGCAGCAGGTTGCCGCCGGTGCTGGCCATATTTCGCAACTGTGGCGAGGCACCGGCCAGTACGGCTTTGCTCAGCAACGGGTACCGCGCTTCGATCAACGGGTGATACGCGAGGTCGGCGTTGCTGACCAACGCACCGATCATCAGACCGCCCGAGGCGGTTTCAGTGACATCCCTTAAAGGCAGGCCGGTGATGTCGATCAGGTGCTCGGGCGTGGCGACGTTTTCTTTCATCAGGTCGAGCAGGTTGGTGCCGCCCGCAATGAAGCGCGTAGCCGGGCCGCTCAGGTTGACCGCTGCGGTGATGTCGGTCGGCTTGCTGTAGGTAAACGGATTCATGCGTTCACCTCCGTTTTGGGCGCCGCATTGTGAAACTGCGGCAAGGCCTCTTCGACAGCGGCAAGAATGTTGCTGTATGCGCCGCAGCGGCACAGGTTACCGCTCATCAGTTCCTGAATCTCGGCACGCGTGCTGGCGCGACCTTCATTGGCAAGCCCGACAGCCGAGCAGATCTGCCCGGGCGTGCAGTAGCCGCACTGGAACGCATCGTTCTTGATGAACGCCTGCTGCATGGGGTGCAACTGGTCGCCATCGGCCAGGCCTTCAATGGTGGTCAGCTCGGCACCGTCGCACATGATCGCCAGCGTCAGGCAGGCATTGATGCGCGTACCATCACGCAGTACGGTGCATGCACCACACTGGCCGTGGTCGCAGCCTTTCTTGGTGCCGACCAGGTCAAGCTGATCACGCAGCAGGTCCAGCAGGGTGGTCCAGGGCAGCACGTTCAGCTGGCGCTGCTGCCCGTTCAGGGTAAGAGAGATCGCGTGGGTCGCGAAATCCTTCGGGTTCGGGGTCGTTGCACTCATGGAAACCTCACGGTAGGCGGTCGCTTAGCGCACTTTTTATGCGTCTTAAGGGGTGGGACTTCGCGAGGTTTGCAACGTTCAGGCTTTCTTGATGAGCGTACTTGTCATCGAAAGGCAGTCATCCACAGGCAGCCATCCCGCCAAGCTGCTGGTATGATGCGCGGCTTTTTCCGACCCGCAAAAATCAAACGGGCTGCCCTGCAGTCTGTGCATTGCTGCTGGAGTCGATCATTCACGACGCGCGCCGCGTCACGGAGAGCCAGACATGCTGGAAAGGCTGTTTCAACTCAAGGCACACAACACCAACGTGCGGACCGAGATTCTTGCGGGCGTCACGACTTTCCTGGCGATGGCTTACATCCTGTTCGTCAACCCGAGCATCCTCGGCGAAACCGGCATGGATAAAGGCGCGGTATTCGTCGCCACCTGTCTGGCAGCCGCCATCGGCTCGACGGTGATGGGCCTGATCGCCAACTACCCTATCGCCCTCGCTCCGGGCATGGGCCTGAACGCCTTCTTTACCTACACCGTGGTCCTGCACATGGGCCACACTTGGCAGGTCGCGCTGGGTGCAGTGTTCATCTCGGCGGTGATGTTCTTCATTCTGTCGATCTTTCGCATCCGTGAATGGATCATCAACAGCATTCCCCTGCCCCTGCGTTCGGCCATTGCCGCCGGTATCGGCCTGTTTCTGGCGCTGATCGCCCTGCATAACGCCGGTATCGTGGTCAGTAACCCGGCGACCATGGTCGGCATGGGCGATCTCAAACAGCCAGCCCCCGTACTTGCGACGCTGGGCTTCTTTTTGATCGTGGCCCTGGATTACCTCAAAGTGCGCGGCGCCGTGCTGATCGGCATCCTCGCAGTTACCCTGGTGTCCATCGCCCTGGGCTTCTCGCCGTTTGGCGGTGTGGTGTCGATGCCGCCTTCGCTGGCACCCACGTTCATGCAACTGGACATCATGGGTGCGCTGGACGTTGGTTTGGTGAGCATCATCTTCGCCTTCCTGTTCGTCGATATCTTCGATAACTCCGGCACCCTGATCGGCGTGGCCAAACGCGCCGGGCTGATGGGCAAGGACGGGCACATGCCGAAAATGGGCCGTGCGCTGATCGCCGACAGTACTGCCGCGATGGCCGGTTCCCTGCTGGGCACCTCGACCACCACCAGCTACATCGAATCGGCTGCGGGCGTCAGCGCCGGTGGGCGCACCGGTCTTACTGCCGTGGTGGTCGCCGTGCTGTTCCTGCTGGCGCTGTTCTTCGCCCCGCTGGCCGGCAGCGTACCCGCCTTCGCGACCGCACCGGCGCTGCTGTTCGTCGCCGTGTTGATGGCGTCCGGCATGGCTGAAATCGACTGGGACGACATCACCGTCGCAGCGCCGGTGGTGATCACTGCCCTGGCGATGCCGTTCACCTACTCCATTGCCAACGGCATTGCCTTTGGCTTCATTTCCTGGACAGCGATCAAGCTGTTGTCGGGACGCTGGCGCGAGCTGAATTCCGCGCTGGTGATCCTGTCTGTCCTGTTCGTGATCAAGCTGGGCTGGTTCAACGCATGAGTGTTCCTTTCGACCCTGCGAGCTACGACCGTCAGCTCGAAGAAAAAACCGTCCGCCTGCGCGAATTGCTGGCCCCGTTCGATGCGCCCGAGCCGCAGGTGTTTGATTCACCGCGCGAGCATTACCGGCTGCGCGCCGAATTTCGCCTGTGGCGCGAAGACCAAAAGCGTTATTACGCGATGTTCGCGCCGGGCGATAACCGAACGCCGATCCTGCTGGAAGGCCTGCCGATCGCCAGCGAGCGCATCAACGCGCTGATGCCGGTGCTGCGCGAGCGCTGGGAAGCCAGCCCTACGTTGAATCACAAGCTGTTTCAGGTGGACTTCCTGACCACGCTGGCAGGCGACGCGATGATTACCATGTGCTATCACCGCCCGCTGGACGCTGAATGGCAAGCCGCTGCCGAGCAATTGGCTGCTGAGCTGAACGTGAGCCTGATCGGCCGCTCCAAGGGTCAGAAGCTGATCATCGGCCAGGATTACGTGACCGAGAAGCTCGACGTGGCCGGCCGCACCTTCAGCTACCGGCAACCGGAAGGCGCGTTTACCCAGCCCAACGGCACGGTGAACGGCAAGATGCTCAACTGGGCCTTTGACGCGCTGGGCGAACGGCAAGACGATCTGCTTGAGTTGTACTGCGGCAATGGCAACTTCACCCTGCCGCTGGCCACCCGCGTGCGCAAGGTGCTGGCGACCGAAATCAGCAAGACCTCGGTCAACGCGGCGCTGAGCAACCTGGATGACAACGGCGTGGACAACGTCACGCTGGTGCGTTTGTCGGCTGAAGAGCTGACCGAGGCACTGAACGAAGTGCGCCCGTTCCGCCGTCTGCACGGTGTGGACTTGAAGAGCTACGACTTCGGCAGCGTCTTCGTCGACCCGCCACGCGCCGGCATGGACCCGGACACCTGCGAACTGACCCGCCGCTTCGAGCGCATTCTGTACATCTCCTGCAACCCGGAAACCCTCGCCGCCAACATCGCCCAGTTGCACGACACACACCGGGTCGAGCGCTGCGCCCTGTTCGACCAGTTTCCATACACCCACCACATGGAATCGGGTGTACTGCTGGTTCGCCGTTGAGGCTCCCCGGACTCCACTATCGTGCGACGCTCTGCGTCGCATGCCGTTCCGGACGCTCCGCGTCCTATCCTGTACATGCGGCGCGGCGCAGATCTGTGACGCGGAGCGTCACCCACGGCATTCCCACGCTGGAGCGTGAGGAACGATAATCTCGACTATCGTGCGGCGCTCTGCGTCGCATGCCGTTCCGGACGCTCTGCGTCCTATCCTGAACATGCGGCGCGACGCAGATCTGTGACGCAGAGCGTCACCCACGGCATTCCCACGCTGGAGCGTGAGGAACGATAATCCCGACTATCGTGCGGCGCTCTGCGTCGCATGCCGTTCCGGACGCTCCGCGTCCTATCC